>WRCZ01000084.1 GCA_009783685.1 Actinomycetes bacterium | reverse complement strand
GTTCGGCCGCGGTGTGCGGGTCGAGCAGCACGGGCGTCCCGGGGGCGGACAGCGTGACCCGGGACGAGGCGTGCGGCGCCAGCAGCGTCCGCAGGTCGTGCGGGCCGCCGGCCCGGCCGTCGGCACCGTCACCGGACGCGCCGCCGCCGGACGCGCGCGGGGCGGGCGGCGCGCCGCTGATCAGGCAGCGCAGTGCCGCTTCCTGCTCGCCGGCGAGCCGGCCGAGTTCCGCGGCCTCTCCCCCGGCCTGGTTGCCGCGGCGCTGGACCATGGCCAGCACCTGGAGCACCCCGTCGTGGATGTCGCGGGCCAGCCGCTCCCGCTCCCGGGTGGCCGCCTCGATCTGCAGCGCCCGCGCCAGGGTCCGCTCGCTGGCCCGGGCGACCTCCACGACGTAGCCGATGGCGATGCCGGCCACCCATATCAGGATGACGTTGTGCACGGTGTCCCGGCCGGGGCTGCCGCGCTCGACCAGGTCGGCGGCGGCCACCAGGCTCGACGCGACCGCGGCCCAGCGCCAGCCGCCCTTGATCGCGAACGCCAGCACCGCGCCGGCGGTCCAGATCGACGGCAGCGTGAAGGAGCCGGAGTCGATCCGCGGGCCGGTGTCGACGTAGCGGGTGAGCAGGATGCCGGTGACGGCGATCGCCAGGTCGGCGGCGAGGAAGGCGCGGGTGCAGCGCTCCGCGTTGGCCACCCGGCCGACGGTGGCCAGCGTCCAGCCGGCCAGCACGGCGATGTACACCCCGGCCGGCAGCGGGTGGCGCAGGGCGCCGTACGCGTGCACGTACAGGGCCACCGCATAGCCGGCGGTCAGCAGCCGGTAGGCGAGCAGGGCGCGCCACAGCGGCTGCTCCACGGACATGCGCACGGCCATGCGTGCTCTCCCCCTCCCCCGCCCCGGCCGGCGCCGGTCAGGAACCGGCCGTCTCGGCGGCGCGCTTGGCGGCCTCGGCGATCTGCCGCTTGGCGGCCGTGGCGTAGATGTCGACGTACTCCTGGCCGGACAGCCGCATGATCTCGTACATCACCTCGTCGGTGATCGAGCGCAGGATGAAGCGGTCGTGCTCCATCCCGTGGTAGCGGGAGAAGTCCAGCGGCTTGCCGATCCTGATGCCCGGCCGGACGGAGAGCTTGGGCATGACCTTGCCGACCGGCTGCACCTTCTCGGTGTCGATCATCGCCACCGGGACGACCGGCGCCCCCGACGCGAGCGCGACCCGGGCCAGGCCGCCGGGCTTGCCGCGGTACAGCCGCCCGTCGGGCGAGCGGGTGCCCTCGGGGTAGATGCCGAACAGCTCGCCGCGCTCCAGCACCGCCAGCCCGCTCTTGATGGCCGCCTCACCGGCCCCGCGGGCCCCCGAGCGGTCCACCGGCAGCTGCCCGACGCCCTTGAAGAACGCCGCGGTCAGCTTGCCCTTGACCCCGGGCGAGGTGAAGTACTCCGCCTTCGCGATGAAGGTGACCTTGCGGTCCAGCACCGCGGGCAGGAAGAACGAGTCGGAGAAGGACAGATGGTTGCTCGCGAGGATGGCCGGGCCCTCCTCGGGGACGTTCTCCAGTCCCTCGACCCACGGCCGGAACGCCGCCTTGATCGGTTGGCCGATAACGATCTTCATCGCGCCGTAGAACAACCCTGCCTCCTGTTTCCGACGCAAAGACCTTAACGCCAACGGGGTGCGCATCCGGCCCCCCGCGGCCTGCCGGGAGCGGCACGTCGGATGGGGCTTACCGCGTGGTACGGGTCCCGCGTACGCTGAACATCCGCACTCCCGTGTACCCGCAAAAGCGCGCTCGAACAGGAGAAGCACGGTGTCGCTCATTCCCGGAGCCGAACCGTACCGCCACGACGGCGGTGAGACCGGCGTTCTGCTGTGCCACGGCTTCACCGGCACCCCCCAGTCACTGCGGCCCTGGGCCGAGTACCTGGCCGACCGCGGCCTGACCGTGCGGGTGCCGCTGCTGCCCGGCCACGGCACCCGCTGGCAGGACATGCAGGCCACCGGCTGGCAGGACTGGTACGCCGAGGTGGACCGGGAGCTGCGGGAGCTGTCGGAGCGGTGCACGCGGGTCTTCGTGTTCGGCCTGTCGATGGGCGCCGGGCTGGCGCTGCGGCTGGCGCAGAAGCACGGCGCGCAGATCAGCGGGCTGGTGCTGGTGAACCCGTCGGTGAAGGCGGACAGCATGCAGCTGCGGGCGGTGCCGGTGCTGCGGCACTTCGTCCCGTCGGTGCCGGGCATCACCAGCGACATCGCGCTGGAGGGCGCCGCCGAGGTCGGCTACGACCGCACGCCGCTGCACGCCGTCCACTCGCTCACCCGGTTCTGGCGGATCGTGCAGGCCGGGCTGCCCCAGGTCACCCAGCCGCTGCTGCTCCTGCACAGCCGGGTCGACCATGTGGTGCACCCGTCCAACTCGGCGGTCGTGCTGGCCCGGGTGTCGTCCACGGACGTCACCGAGCGGGTGCTGGAGCGCAGCCACCACGTGGCCACGCTCGACCACGACGCCGACCGGATCTTCTCCGAGTCCTACGACTTCATCCAGCGGCTGTCCGCTCCGGCGCCGGCCGAGGAGGGCATGGCAGGTGGCTGACCGCGAGGACGAGGGCGCCGCTCCGCTCGACGAGGACGCGGCCTGGGCCGCACTGGTCGCCGGTTTCGACGCGGAACCGGCGCCCGGCAGCGAATCCGTGTGGCCGGATGCGGAGAACGTGCCGAAGGCAGAGAAGCCCGGGCAGCCCGGGAAGCCCGAGAAGCCGGAGAAGGCCGCCGACGAACCGCCGGCCGGGCCGCCGGCACCGGCTGCCCGCAGCATCGTCGTCCACCCGGTCATCCGGGGCCCGCGCGACTACGAGGTGCCGGACGACGACGATGACGAGCACTACGTGCCGCCGGAGCCGCCGCCGCTGCCCGAGGCGGACGTCACCACCAAGTTCGCCTGGATCGCGGTCCTCGGCGGACCGCTGCTGCTGCTGGTCTTCGTGCTGTTCCAGCTGGAGATGACCTGGTGGGCCATCCTCCTCGGCGTGGGCGGCTTCCTCGGCGGCTTCGCCACGCTGGTGGCCCGGATGCGCACCGGCGAGGACGACGACGACCTCCCCGGCGGCGGCGCCGTCGTCTGACGGCGCCGGTCGGGCGGTCAGGAGGCGGGGACGCGCAGGGCCGCGAGGACCGGCAGGTGGTCGGTCGCGGCGTGCAGGTCGGCGTCGCTGACGCCGGGCAGGCCGAGCGGCACGCCGCAGCCCAGGACCTCGATCGAGGGCGTGCTGAAGACGGCGTCGATCCGCTGGAACGGCGGCCGGGTGTTCGTCACGTCGCCGCCCCACGGCTTCACCGCGTGGCCGTCCTGGAGGGTCGCGGCGATCCGGGCGAACCCGGGCCGGTCCGGCGGCTCGTTGAAGTCGCCGCCGAGGACCACGTGCGGCTCGCCGGTCGCGGCCACCTTGTCCAGCACCAGCCCCGCCTGGAGAAAGCGCTCGGCCGGGCTGAGGCTGAGGTGGGTGCTCACGGCGGCCAGGCGGGCGCCGCCGATCCTGAGCACCGCGGTGGCGAACCCGCGCCGGTGCAGGCCCGGGGAGGGCGGCATGAGGCTGTCCTCAGTGCGCTCCACGTGGGCGCGCAGCCCGGCCAGGATCATCGGGCCGGTCGCGGTGGCCCCGCCGGTGACGTACACCAGCCCGGTGGCCTCCGCCAGCCGCACCGCGGCCTTGCGCCACCGGAAGAACCGCGGGGCCTCCTGGATGAGGACGAGATCGGGGGCGCAGGCACGGATCACCCGGACCAGCGCCGCCCTGTCGTCCCGCAGGGAGCGGATGTTGTAGCTGAGCACGCGGATGACCGCCGAGCCCCCCGGCTCGGTGGCGGAACCCGGCAGATCGTCCATGGCGCCCTTCCCTCGTCGTCGCTCGTCGCCCGCCGGGCCGTCCCGGCGTGACGTCAGCCCTGGCGGGCCAGGTCGGCCGCTCCGACGAGCCCGGCCTTGCCGCCGAGTTGGGCGGCCAGCACCTGCGCGTGCGGGCGCCACTCGCCGCCGATCAGCCAGCGCCGGAACGACTTGCGGATCGGGTCGAGGACCAGCTCGCCCTCGTCCGAGACGCCGCCGCCGACGATGAACGCCGAGGGGTCGAAGAGGGAGGCCAGGTCGGCCAGTCCGGCGCCGGCCCAGCGGGCCAGCTCGCGGAACGAGTCGATCGCGACCGGGTCGCCCTGCCGGGCCGCCGCGCTGATGTGCCGGCCCTCGATGCCCTCGGGGGTGCCGTCGCCCAGGCCCAGCAGCAGATGGGCGTTCTCGGGGGTGGCCTGCGCGCGCTGCCGGGCGTAGCGGACCAGCGCGCGGCCGGACGCGTACTGCTCCCAGCAGCCCTGGCTGCCGCAGCCGCAGAGCAGGCCGTCCGGCACCACCCGGACGTGGCCGAACTCGGCGGCGACGCCGAACCGGCCGCGGCGCAGCTTGTTGCCGATGATGATGCCGCCGCCCAGGCCGGTACCGAGTGTGATGCAGATCACATCGGAGTGTCCCTGCCCGGCACCGAACCGGTACTCGCCCCACGCCGCCGCGTTGGCGTCGTTCTCCACCACGACGGGGAGTTCGACGCGCTGCTCGACCTTGTCCTTGAGTGCTTCGTGCCGCCAGTTGATGTTCGGCGCGAACAGGACGGTGGCACGCTTGTCATCGACGTAGCCCGCCGCGCCGATGCCGACCGCTTCGATCTGGTGACCCGTGCTGACCTGGCGAACCGCCTCGACGATCGCGTCCACGACGCCTTCGGGAGACGACGGAGTCGGCACCTTGACCGTCTCGAGAATCGAACCTTCCTCGTCGACCACTCCAGCCGCGATCTTGGTGCCGCCGATGTCGACGCCGATGGTGAGTCCCATGTGTCCCTCAGTTTTCGGTCGTTCCCCGCTAAGAGAACCGTACCGGAGGGGAGGTCAGTCGAGGTCGATGTGTTCAGCGGTTGAACGCGAGGAGCGGTCCCCGGACGTCCAGCGGGCCTCGGCGGAGGCGACCGCGGAGCGGTACGCCGCCAGAAGCTCCGCTCCCGCGCTCGCGAGGTGGTCGAAGACGTCGGGGTTGCGGTCCACGATGGGTTCGACAACGGAACGCACCTGGGAGGCCACCGACTGGGCCGCCATCTGCACCGCCGGGTTGTTCAGCGCCGACAGCCGGTCGCTGACCGCGTCGCCCACGGCCTCCGCCAGCCGGCGCAGCTCGTCGACGGCGCTGCCCGGCGCCTGCCCGGCCTCCGCCCGCCGGCGGGCGTGCTCGGCCGCGATGTCCTCCGCGCTGGCCTTCGCCCACGCGTCGGCGTCGGGACGGTCCGTGCCTTCGCTCATGATCGGCTCCCATTCCCGGGGCTCCACCCCGCCCTCCCGACGTTACCCGAACCCCCGCAAGAACCCCGCCCACCGATCACATCCGCCCAACTCGCCAACTCGCCCCACTCCCCGTCTCTCCCACCCTCCCCCTCACCTCGGCCACACCTCCGGGTCCGGGGTGAAGCGGACGGCGAGGGATCCCTCGCGGAGCGCCGCGCCGGCGACGGTGCAGCGGCGGAGGGCGGAGGGGAGGGGGACGATGCGGCGGAACCCGCCCGCGTCGACGACGAGTTCGTCGCCGCGCCGGACGAGGTCGAGGCCCTCGCGGGCGGCGCCGGGCAGGGGGAGCGTCCAGACGAAGTGGCCGTCGCCGGCGAGCCGGTCCTCCACCGTCCAGGGCTCGGCGGGCCGTTGCGGTGCCGGCTCGGGGTGGCCGGGCTCGGGCAGGGCCACCGGCACGGCCGGGGTGTCGTCGCCGGCGTGCGGGGCGCGGCCGAGGTGGGCGCACTCGACCAGCGGGACGCCGTCCGTGGCGCACTGGTCGGCGAGCACTTTGAGGACGTCCTGCTGGTGGCCGGAGAGGCCGGCCAGGAACGGGTCGGCGGAGCCGGTCGGCAGCACGCGGTTGGCCACGACGGCGGCGAGCCGGTGGCCGTAGAGGGCGAACCCGGTCCGCGCGGTCCGCAGGGTCGCGTCCGCCGCCGCGTCCGGCGCGACGACGACCACGGCGGCCGTGTCGGGGGCGTCGACGACGGCCTGGACCGCGGCCAGTTCGCCGTCGGCGCGGGCCGCCGCCTCGTAGGCCCACTCGGCGGGCATCGGCACGCCGGCGAGCTGGGCGAGGACCGGGCGCAGCGCGCGGGCGGCCTGCCGGTCGGCAGGCAGCAACCGCCGCAGGTAGCGCCGCAGTTGCTCGGGCAGGGCGAGCAGCCTGATCGCGTCGGCGACCGGCGGCAGGTCCACCACGACCAGGTCCCAGGCGGCCTGGGGCCCGCGGGCCTCGCGCAGCGCGCGCAGCATGGCCAGGGCCTCGGCGCCGGGCAGCGCGGTGAGTTCCTCGGGGTCCAGCGGCGCCGCGCCGAGCATGCCCAGCAGGCTGCCGATCCGCTCCTGGAGGTCCAGGGTCCCGGCGCGGAAGGAGGCCGCGGGATCGGTCCTGGCGACGTACAGGTCGTCGGCGCCGTCCACGGCGTAGGGCTGCGGCAGCCCGGAGGCCGGGGCGGGGAGCGCGTCCCGGCCGGCCGGCGGCAGCAGCGGGTCGAGGGCGGAGGTGCCGGCGGCGGTCAGCAGCAGGGTGCGGCTGCCGTCGCGGGCGGCGGCCGCGGCGGTCGCCGCCGCGGCGCTGGTGCGGCCGGCGCCGCCCGCGCCGGTGACGAGCAGCGTGCGGACGCCGGTCAGCGCGGCCACGCGGTCAGGCCGGTTCGCCGGCGGCGCCGGCGTCCTTGCCGGCATCCTGCTGTGCGACCTGGCCGGCATCCTGCTGCGCGACGGGGGTCTCGACCCGCTTCTTCAGCCCGGCCAGCGCCCGGTCGATGATCACCTTCTCGGCCTTGCGCTTGATCATGCCGAGCATCGGGATCTTGACGTCGACGGTCAGCTGGTAGGTGACCTCGGTGCGGGCGCCGCCGTCGAGCGGGACCAGCGCGTAGGAGCCGTCCAGCGTGCGCAGCATCTGCGACTTGACCAGCGACCACTGCACTTCGTTGGCGCCGATCCAGGTGTACGCCAGGGTGTGGTCGTCCTTGATGGCGCCGGCGTCGAGCAGCAGCCTGACCTGCTCGGCGCGACCGTGGGCGTCGGTGGCCAGGACCTCGGCCTCCTTCACCTCGCCGGTCCACTCCGGGTAGCGGCCGAAGTCGGCGATGACGCCCATGACGGCCGCCGGGGCCGCCTCGATGGTGATGCTGGACCTCGTGTGTTCCGCCATGGCCGTGGCCCTCCTGAACGGTGCTGCTGGCTGCAGGTGCAGGCTACCGCGCCTGCGTGTGGCGGCTGTCATCGCCGGGACGCGACGTCACCACTCCAGCACCCACGGGGTGCGGGTGTGGTTGAAGTGGCCCACGTTGACGCACTCGGTCCGGCCGATCCTGGTCCTGGCCCAGAGCGGCTGGTGGACGTGGCCGAACAAGGCGTACTTCGGCTGCAGCTCGCGCACCGCCGCCAGCAGTGCCTGGCTGCCGCGTTCGAAGCGGCGCGCCGTGGTGTCGTAGCAGAGCTCGGGGACGGCCGGCGGGATGTGGGAGCACAGCACGTCGACCGGGCCGAGCGCGGCGACCTTGGCCGCGTAGTCGTCCTCGTCGATCTCGTACGGGGTGCGCATCGCGGTGCGCAGCCCGCCGCCGACGAAGCCGAAGGTGCGGCCGCCGATCTCGGTGGTGGCGCCGTCGAGCACGGTGGTGCCGGGCGCGGCGTACTCCGCCCACAGCGCCGGGATGTCGACATTGCCGTAGGTGGCGTACGTGGGGGTCGGGAAGGCCGCGAACAGCTCGGCGTACTGCTTGCGCACCGCGGTCTCGATGGTGACGCGCCGATCGAGGCCGTTCCAGAGCTCCCGGTCCAGGTCGCGGGCCTCGTCGAACCTGCGGGCGGTGCGCAGCTCCACCATGCGGTCGGCGTTCTCCACCCCGAACAGGTCGGGGAAGATGCCGCGGGAGTGGTCGGCGTAGTCGAGGAAGAGCACCAGGTCACCGAGGCAGACCAGGGCGTCCGCGCCGTCTCCGGCCCGGGCCAGCGCCTCGGCCGCTCCGTGGACGTCGCTCACCACATGCACCCGCATACGGTCACCCTATAGCGGGCACCTTATGGGGGGTCACACTCCGGCACGGGCCGCCCTGGTCTAGTGTTCCGCAAGCGGCGCGCCGCCCTGCCGGCCCCGGTACTCCCCCGGTGTGTGATGCTGAAAACATCTGTACTGCCCCCCTATCGCCGGAGCTTTACCGATGGGTAACGTCCAGGCCGTCCATCTTCCCTCCGGGTGCGCCGTGGCACCGATGAGGAGCAGCTGCCTTGCGTGAGTTCAGCCTTCCCGCCCTGTACGAGGTCCCCGCGGACGGCAACCTGACGGACCTGATCCGCCGCAACGCCACGCAGCATCCCGACATCCCCGTGATCGGCCGCAAGGACTCCGCGGGGCGATGGCACGACGTCACGGCGGCGGCGTTCCTCACCGAGGTGCGGGCCGCGGCCAAGGGCCTGATCGCCTCCGGCGTGCAGCCGGGCGACCGGGTCGCGCTGATGTCCAGGACCCGCTACGAGTGGACGCTGCTGGACTTCGCGGTGTGGGGCGCCGGCGCGGTCACCGTGCCGGTGTACGAGACGTCGTCGGCCTCCCAGGTGGAGTGGATCCTCGCCGACTCCGGTGCGGTCGCGGTGGTGGTGGAGTCCGCCGAGCACGAGGCCGTGGTGGAGTCGGTGCGCGAGCGGCTGCCGCAGCTCAAGCACGTGTGGCGGATCGACAGCGGCGCGGTGGACGGGCTGAACGCCTCCGGCACGGACGTGTCGGACGCGGTGGTCGCCGAGCGGGCGGCGTCGGCGAACGCGGACTCGCCGGCCACCATCGTCTACACCTCGGGCACCACCGGCCGCCCCAAGGGCTGCGTGCTCAGCCACCGCAGCTTCTTCGCGGAGTGCGGCAACGTGGTGGAGCGGCTGGCGCCGCTGTTCCGGACCGGCGACTCCTCGGTGCTGCTGTTCCTGCCGCTGGCCCATGTCTTCGGCCGGCTGGTCGAGGTGGCCGCGGTGATGGCGCCGATCCGGCTGGGCCACGTGCCCGACATCAAGAACCTCACCGACGACCTCCAGGGCTTCCGGCCCACGCTGATCCTGGGCGTGCCGCGGGTGTTCGAGAAGGTCTACAACACCGCGCGCGCCACCGCGCAGGCCGGCGGCAAGGGCCGGATCTTCGACCGGGCGGCGGCCACCGCGATCGAGTACAGCAAGGCGCTCGACACCCCTGGCGGGCCGTCGCTGAAGCTGAGGCTGGCGCACAGGGTCTTCGACCGGCTCGTCTACAGCCGGCTGCGCGCGGTGCTGGGCGGCAGGGCCACCCATGCGATCTCCGGCGGCGCGCCGCTCGGCGAGCGCCTCGGCCACTTCTACCGCGGCATCGGCTTCACCGTGCTGGAGGGCTACGGGCTCACCGAGTCCTGCGCGGCCACCGCGTTCAACCCGTGGGACCGCACCAAGATCGGCACCGTGGGCCAGCCGCTGCCCGGCTCCACCGTGCGGATCGCCGACGACGGCGAGGTGCTGCTCTACGGCGAGCACCTGTTCACCGGCTACTGGAACAACGAGGCGGCGACCGCCGAGGCGATGGCCGACGGCTGGTTCCACACCGGGGACCTGGGGGCGCTGGACCAGGACGGCTACCTGTCCATCACCGGCCGCAAGAAGGAGATCATCGTGACGGCGGGCGGCAAGAACGTCGCGCCCGCGGTGATCGAGGACCGGATCCGGGCGGACGCGCTCGTGGCGGAGTGCATCGTGGTCGGCGACCAGCGGCCGTTCGTGGCCGCGCTGATCACCCTGGACGAGGAGTTCCTGCCGCGCTGGGCGGAGCAGCACGGCAAGACGGGCCGCACGGTGGCCGAACTGGCCGCGGACCCGGACCTGCTGGCCGCGGTCCAGCACGCGGTGGACGAGGGCAACGCGGCGGTCTCCACGGCGGAGTCGGTGCGCAAGTTCCGCATCCTGACGAGCCAGTTCACCGAGGAGTCCGGCCACGTGACGCCGTCGATGAAGCTGAAGCGGAGCGTCGTGCTCGCCGAGTTCGCCGACGAGATCGACGCGCTCTACCGCAAGTAGCCCGGCCCGCGCCGGACGGCGCCCCGCCCGGACGCGCTCAGAGCAGCGACTTCAGGCGGGTGGCCAGCAGGTCCCAGCGCCAGGCGCGTTCGACCCAGTCGCGGCCCCGCTCGCCCATGCTGCGGCGCAGTTCGGGGTCGTGCAGCAGGGTCAGGATCCGCTCGGCGGCCTGCTCGGGCGAGCCGCCGGGCACCACCCAGCCGGTCTCGCCGTCGAGCACCGCGTCCGGCGCGCCGCCGGAGTCGCCGGCCACCACGGGCAGCCCGGTCGCCGAGGCCTCCAGGTAGACGATGCCGAGGCCCTCGACGTCCAGGCCGCCGCGCCGGGTGCGGCAGGGCATCGCGAAGACGTCGCCCGCGCCGTAGTGCGCGGGCAGTTCCTCCCACGGCACCGGGCCGGTGAAGTGGACCGCCTCGCTGATCCCGGTGCGCTCGGCGAGCGTCTCCAGCTCGGTGCGGTACGGGCCGCCGCCGACGATCAGCAGCGCCGCGTCGGGGAACTCCCGCAGGATCCGCGGCATCGCCAGGATCAGCGTGTCCTGCCCCTTGCGCTGCACCAGCCGCGACACGCACACCACCACCGGCCGGTCGGCGAGGCCGAGGCGCGCCCTGACCACCGCGCCGCCCGAACCCGGGTGGAACGTCTTCTCGTCGACGCCCGGCGGGAGTTGGACCATGCGGGCGGCGGCCTGCTCGGTGAGCGCGGCGGCGATCCGGGAGCGGGTGTACTCGCCGAGGTAGGTGAGGGTGTCGGTGCCCTCGCCGATCCTGCGCAGCAGCCGCCGGCTGCCGGGCAGTTGGGCCCAGCCGGCCTCGTGGCCGTGGGTGGTGCCGACCAGCCGCCGCGCGCCGGCCCTGCGCAGCGCGGGCGCCATCAGCCCCAGCGGCGCGGCCGCCCCGAACCACACGGAGGAGCAGCCGTGTTCGCGCAGCAGCCGGGCCGCGGTGCGGGTCACCCGGGGCGTGGGCGGCAGCATCGACGTGCGGTCGCGGATCACCGGGAAGGGCTGCTCGGCGTCGAACCGCGCGACCTCCGTGCCGTCCTTCCAGGTGGAGGCGTAGACGACCACCCTTCCCGGGTCCAGGCGCAGCGCCATGCTGTGCACGAAGGACTGGATGCCGCCGGGGCGCGGCGGGAAGTCGTTGGTGACGATCAGGGTCTTGTCCACGCCGTGCTGTCCCTCGGTGACCTGTGCGGAGGCGGGCAGGGAAGGTCGGAGTCTATCCGACGGCCCTCACCGGGAGCCGCGCGCCCGCGGCCCGCCGGGGGCCGTCCGGACACCCGTCCGGACGCCCGCCTCCCCCTGCTTCTCCCCTGCCCGCGGGACGGGCCGTTCACCCGGCCGGGCGTGCGGGTCGCGTCCGTCCAGGGGTGCGGGGGCGGCGGCACGCATGATGCATACCGTGACAAACACCCGTATCGGAGGCGTCGGCGGCGCCCTCGCGGTCTGGGCGGCCAGCCGCGCCCTCCTGCTGGTCTTCGTGTTCCAGGTGGTCCGGTTCCCCGGCCAGGTGGTGGTGCACGACGTGCGGGACATCTACCGCGGGTGGTACCCGGTGCTGAGCGCCGGCGCCTTCCCGGCCCACGACGTGTCCTGGCAGTACCCGCCGGGCGCCGCGGTGCCGCTGCTCGCGCCGGGCGCGCTGCCGTTCCTGGACTACGCGGCGGCCTTCTACGTGCTGGCGCTGCTGGCCGACGCGGTGGTGCTGGCGGCGCTGCTGCGCGACGCCCGGGGCTCGGGGCGGCTCGGCGGCGTGTGGGTGTGGGTGGGCGGCGTGGCGCTGCTCGGCCCGATCGTCTACGCCCGCTACGACGTGATGGTGACGGCGGTCGCGGTGCTGGCGCTGCTGGCGTTCCGGCGGCGCCCGGCCGTCGCGGGTGCCCTCGCCGGGTTCGGGGCGATGCTGAAGCTGTGGCCGCTGCTGGTGCTGATCGGCGCGCCGCGGGGCCGGCCGCTGCGCCGCTCGTGGCTGTCGGCGGCGGCCGTGATCGCGGCGCTGCTGGCGCTGTTCGCGGCGCTGATGCGCAACGCGCTGTCGTTCCTCGCCTTCCAGCGCGACCGCGGCACCGAGGTGGAGTCGCTGGGTGCCATGGTCTTCCACGTGGCCCGGCACTTCGGCTGGCACGGCCAGGTCCGGATGCACTACGGCTCCATGGAGTTCCTCGGCCGGCACGTGCACCTGGTGAGCGCCGCGGCCCTCGGGCTGAGCGTGCTCGGCATGTGCTGGCTGCTGTGGTGGCGGCTGCGGGCCCGGCGGTTCACCTCGGCGACCCCCTACGACGCGGCGTTCACCGCGCTGCTGGTGTTCACCACCACGAGCCGGGTCATCAGCCCCCAGTACATGGTGTGGCTGGTCGGCGTCGCCGCGGTGTGCGCGTCGGCGCGGGGCACCGTGCTGCGGCTGCCGGTGTACCTGACGCTGGCGGCGGGCCTGTTCACCACCCTGGAGTTCCCGGTGTTCTTCACCCACGTGACGTCCGGCGACATCTGGGGCCTGCTGCTGCTCGGCGTACGCAACGGCCTGCTGGTGGCCGCGTCCGTGATCAGCTGCCGGCGGCTGTGGACGGCCACGGTCCCCGACCGCGCGCCGACCCCGTCCCGCGTCCAGCCCGCCGAGCCGGGCGCCCTCTCCGTCCTCAGCGGGCAGTGAGCCCGCGGGCGTACGGCACGGGGTGTCCGCGGTGACGCAGGGCGCGTTCGGCGTGCGTGCCGTCGGGCGACCCGCGGGTGGGGGCTCGCCACCCTGAGCCCGCGGACGTACGGCACCGGGTCCGTCCCGCGCGCCCGCCCGTAAACGTGCGCGCCTCAAGCCAGCCCGCGGGTGGGGCTCGGTGTGGCTTGGGCCCGGGGGCCGAGGGCCGGGGCCGGTCAGTGTGCGCGGGGGCGCCAGGTGCGGGCCTGGCGGATGCGCTCGGCGGGGGCCGGGTGCGTGGACAGCAGCAGGTGCGGCAGCCGCGGCGGGTACGGGTCGGCCACGTTGGCGACGGTCAGCCGGCGCTGCATCGCGACGAACTCGGCGGGGGCGGCGGTGAGGTCCAGCGCGTGCACGTCCGCCCGCCGCTCGATCCGCCGGCTCAGGGCCCGTCCGAACGGCCCGGCCAGCGCCCCGCCCACCGCGGCGGCCGCCGCCAGCAGCCAGGCCGACCGCGGGTCGGCGAACCGCGCCACGCCCGCCGCGTCCAGCAGCGGCCGCCACGACACGACGGCCGCGAGCACGCACACCCCGAGCCCGGCGCCGACCGCGCCGAGCACGGTGCCGCGCAGCACATCGCGGTGCACCACGTGCCCGAGTTCGTGGGCGACGACTAGCTCGACCTCGCGCGGCTCCGCTGTCGCCAGCAAAGTGTCGTAGGCGACGATCCGCCGGGTGCGGCCGAACCCGGACACGTAGGCGTTGAGCGCGGTGGTCCGGCGGGACGCGTCGGCGACCAGCACGTCGCGCACGGCGACGCCGTCGCGGGCCGCCAGCGCGAGCAGCGCATCGCGCAGCGGCCCCGCTTCCATCGGCGTGAACCGGTTGAACAGCGGCTCGAAGACCAGCGGCGCCAGGAACGACAGCAGCAGCGTCGCCGCGGCCGCGCCGAGCGCCGCCCACGCCCACCACCAGCGGGTCACACCGGCCAGCGCGTACACCGCGAACAGCGCGGCCAGGGCCAGCGGCAGCGAGATCAGCAGCCCGCGCAGCCGGTCCACCGCCCAGCCGCCCCAGCCCTGGGTCACCAGGCCGAACCGGTCCCGCTCCACCCGCCCGCGGGCCGCGAACGGCAGTTCCAGCAGCATCGGCAGCAGCACGAGCGTCACGGCCGCGCCGGCCACCCGCGCCGCCCAGGCGTGCCCGAACGCGCCCACCAGCCCGGCGCCCGCCGACGTCAGCCCGAGCACCAGCGTCAGCGCCAGCGTGGCGGCCGACGCCCCGACGGCCAGCGGCCACACCCGCCGGTACAGCGCGCGCCCGCGGGCCACCTCCTCGGCGCTGAACTCCCCGTCCCCGCCGCCTTCCTGACGCCCCCGCCCACCCGCATCCGCATCCGCACTCACGCCGTCTCCCTGCTGGCTCCACTGCCCAACGGACGCACCCCCACGCGCCCAAGCGGCCCCGGATACGTCATCCACGCCGTCTCCTCGCTCGCTCGACGCACCGGCGCCACCCGCACCCGACCGCGGCCCGTCGGCCCCGCGTCCGTCGTCCACGCCGTCTCCCTGCTCACGCCCCCGCCCCACCGGCGCACCCCCGCCAGCCCCACGTGCGGCGCCCACGCCGTCTCCCCGCTCACCCCCCGCCCCCCCGCCACCCCACCCCGACC
>WRCZ01000083.1 GCA_009783685.1 Actinomycetes bacterium | reverse complement strand
GCGGAGGCTGCCGAGGCCGCGCCCGCTGTCGAGCCCGAGGCTGCGCCTGCTGGCGAGGCCGAGCCTGCGGAGGCGCCGAAGCGTACGCGTCGTCGTGCCGCGTCCCGCCCGGCGGGTTCGCCCGCTGCCGCGGAGGCTGCTGAGGCCGCGCCTGCTGCCGAGCCCGAGACCGCGCCCGCCGCGCAGGCCGAGCCCGAGGCGGAGCCTGCGGAGGCGCCGAAGCGTACGCGTCGTCGTGCCGCGTCCCGTCCCGCCGGTTCGCCCGCCGCAGCGGAGGAGACCTCCGCCGGCGTGGAGGCGGTGGCCGAGGCCGCCGCCGAGACCGAGGAGGCCCCCGCGCGCACCCGCCGCCGGGCCACCCGCAAGGCCGCCGTGGCCGAGCCCGCGGCCGAGTCGAAGCCCGAGCCCGTGGCCGCCGAGCCCGAGGGCCGCCGCCGCGGCCGCGCCCGCAGGGGCGAGGCCGCCGCGACCTTCTCCGCAGGTGACGGCTCGCGCCGCCTGAAGCCCGGCGCGCTCGCGCCCAAGGACGAGTCCGAGGCCGCCGCACCCGCCGCCGAGCAGGCCGGTGCGCCCGCGACGGCGTACACCGGCAAGGCGCAGCGCGACGGCGACGGCTGGAGCGTCGAGGTCGACGACGCCTACGAGATCCGCGGCTACGGCGACACCCTGGAGGAGGCCACCGCGGAGGCGACCGCCGCCGTCGCCGAGGCCTTCGGGATCCCCGTCGGCACGGTGACCATCGAGGTGCGCACCGAGGACGCGGAGCCCGCGCCGCGCGGCCGCCGCCGTGCCGTGCGCCCGGCCCTGGCCGTCTTCCAGCAGCCGGTGTTCCAGGCCCCCCAGCAGCAGGCCGCGGCCCCCGCCGAGGCCGAGGAGACCGAGGAAGAGGAAGCGGAGGAGTCCGCCGACCGCACCTCGCGCCGCCGTCGCCGCCGCCGCGGTGGCGCCGAGCAGGCCGCGGTGACCGCCGCCGACGAGCCGGAGGTCGAGTCCGCCGAGGACGCCGAGGCCGGCGAGGAGGAGGGCGAGGCCGCCGCCGAGGGCGAGGAGCGCCCGTCGCGCCGCCGCCGGCGCGGTGGCCGCCGCCGTCGCCGGGGCGAGTCCGCCGACCACGGGGACGGCGCCGACGAGGACGAGGACGCGCACGCCGAGGACGACGAGGAAGCCGAGGGCGACGAGCACGCCGACGAGCACGGCGAGGGCGAGTCCGGCGGTTCCAGCGCCGGCAGCCGCCGCCGTCGCCGCCGTCGCCGCCGCGGTTCCGACGGGTCCGGCGACGAGGGCGCGTCCGACGACCCGGAGCGGACCGTGGTGAAGGTGCGCGAGCCGCGCACCCGCACCGAGGGCGGCACGGGCGCCGACGAGGTGCAGTCCATCAAGGGCTCCACCCGCCTGGAGGCCAAGAAGCAGCGCCGCCGTGAGGGGCGCGAGCAGGGCCGCCGCCGGGTGCCGATCATCACCGAGGCGGAGTTCCTCGCCCGCCGCGAGGCCGTCGAGCGCGTGATGGTCGTCCGGCAGAACGGCGACCGCACCCAGATCGGCGTGCTCGAGGACAACGTCCTCGTCGAGCACTACGTCAACAAGGAGCAGGCCACCAGCTACGTCGGCAACGTCTACCTGGGCAAGGTCCAGAACGTGCTGCCGTCCATGGAGGCCGCGTTCGTCGACATCGGCAAGGGGCGCAACGCCGTCCTGTACGCCGGCGAGGTCAACTTCGAGGCGCTCGGCCTGTCCGGCGGCCCGCGCCGGATCGAGACGGCGCTCAAGTCCGGCCAGTCCGTGCTGGTCCAGGTCACCAAGGACCCGATCGGCCACAAGGGCGCCCGCCTCACCAGCCAGGTCTCGCTGCCCGGCCGCTACCTGGTCTACGTGCCCGAGGGCTCGATGACCGGCATCAGCCGCAAGCTGCCGGACACCGAGCGGGCCCGGCTGAAGACCATCCTCAAGAAGATCGTTCCCGAGGACGCCGGCGTCATCGTGCGCACCGCCGCCGAGGGCGCCAGCGAGGACGAGCTGCGCCGCGACGTGGCCCGGCTCCAGTCGCAGTGGGAGGAGATCCAGAAGAAGGCCAAGAGCGGTGGCGGCTCGAACGCGCCCACGCTGCTCTACGGCGAGCCGGACATGACCGTCCGGGTCGTCCGCGACATCTTCAACGAGGACTTCTCCAAGGTCATCGTCAGCGGCGACGAGGCGTGGGGCACCATCCACGACTACGTCGCGAACGTCGCTCCGGACCTCGCCGACCGGCTGTCGCGCTGGACGTCGGAGGTGGACGTCTTCGCGACGTACCGCATCGACGAGCAGCTGCTGAAGGCGCTGGACCGCAAGGTCTGGCTGCCGTCCGGCGGTTCGCTGGTGATCGACAAGACCGAGGCCATGGTCGTCATCGACGTCAACACCGGGAAGTTCACCGGGCAGGGCGGCAACCTCGAGGAGACCGTCACCCGCAACAACCTGGAGGCGGCCGAGGAGATCGTCCGGCAGCTGCGGCTGCGCGACCTCGGCGGCATCGTGGTGATCGACTTCATCGACATGGTGCTGGAGTCCAACCGCGACCTGGTCATGCGGCGGCTGCTGGAGTGCCTGGGCCGGGACCGGACCAAGCACCAGGTGGCCGAGGTGACCTCGCTCGGCCTGGTGCAGATGACCCGCAAGCGGGTCGGCCAGGGCCTGCTGGAGTCCTTCTCCGAGACCTGCGTGCACTGCAACGGCCGCGGCGTCATCGTCCACATGGACCAGGCGACGACCACGGGCGGTGGCGGCAAGCGCAAGCGCCGCGGCGGTCGTGGCGGCGGTGCGGGCGAGCACGACCACGAGCCCGTGCACGAGGTCGAGCCGGAGATCGCGGCCGCGCCGCTCACCCCGGAGACCGAGGAACTGCCCGAGCTGGAGCCGATCGAGGTCGGCGAGTCGGAGCTGGTGCCGTCGGTCGGCGACCCGGAGGAGGAGTGGTTCGGCAGCGCCGCCGAGGCGGAGGCCGCGGCGACCGCGTCGCGCGGCCGCGGCCGGCGCCGGGGCTCGCGCAAGGTCACCGCGCCCGAGGGCGCCCCGGCCGCGGCGAGCACCGAGCCGGAGCCTGCCGTGGTGGTCGTGCCGGTGAGCGAGCCGGTCATCGAGTCGGCCGTGGAGCCGGTGCCGGTGCCCGAGGTGGCGGTGTCGACGGAGCCTCCGGCGCGTACCCGCCGCCGTGCCACCCGCAAGGTGGCGGCGCCCGCCGGGTCGCCGGAGTCGGCGCAGGAGTCGGTGGTGGTCGTGGCGGCCGAGGCGCCGCAGGCCGAGCCGGTGCCGGTGCCCGAGGTGGCGGTGTCGACGGAGCCTCCGGCCCGCACGCGCCGCCGTGCCACCCGCAAGGTGGCGGCGCCCGCCGGGTCGCCGGAGTCGGCGGAGGAGGCCGTGGTGGTCGTGGCCGCCGAGGCGCCGCACGCCGAGGCCGCGCCGGCCGCGGAGGAGGAGCCGGCCGCCAAGCGGACGGCCCGCAAGACCGCGAAGAAGGCCGCGGCGAAGAAGACCGCCGCCAAGAAGACGGCGAAGAAGACCGCGGCCAAGAAGACCACCGCCAAGAAGGCCGCTGCCGCCAAGAAGTCGGCGGCCGCCGCCGAGTGACCCGGGGCGGCGCGCCCTCCCGGCTCCGGCTCGGGAGGGCGCACCGCCCGGGTGCGGAGCGCCCTCCCCGCCCGGGAGCGACCGGATTTGACCCCGGTCGAGGCACTCCGTACCCTTGACCTTCGGCGTTTCTGCGCCTTCTCCTGAGCACCTTCCTTCCGAGGGTCCGTCACCGGACCGGCGGGAGAGGCCCTCCGAGGCACCACCGGGACGGCTGGCATCAGGGGTCCGAATCGAGCGAGAGAGTGAGTTCCGCGTGTACGCGATCGTGCGTAGCGGTGGCCGCCAGCACAAGGTGGCCGTCGGCGACATCGTCGAGGTTGACAAGATCCCCACGGGCAAGGTGGGCGACGCGGTCGAGCTCTCGACCCTGCTCGTCGTGGACGGCGAGGCCGTCACGAGCGACCCGTGGGTGCTGGCCGGGATCAAGGTCGAGGCCGAGATCGTGGACCACCACAAGGGCCAGAAGATCGACATCCTGCGGTACAAGAACAAGACCGGCTACCGCCGGCGCCAGGGCCACCGCCAGCAGTACACGGCGCTGAAGATCACCGGCATCCCCACGGCTGCGAAGTAAGGGACTGAGGAGAGATGGCACACAAGAAGGGCGCATCGTCCACCCGGAACGGTCGCGACTCCAACGCTCAGCGGCTCGGCGTCAAGCGCTTCGGCGGCCAGGTCGTCAACGCCGGTGAGATCATCGTCCGCCAGCGCGGCACGCACTTCCACCCCGGCTCCGGCGTCGGCATCGGCAAGGACGACACGCTGTTCGCCCTCGCCGCCGGTGCGGTCGAGTTCGGCACGAAGCGCGGCCGTCGCGTCGTGAACATCGTTCCGGCGGCCTGACCCCCTCAGGGAGTCAGCGCAGCCGAACACCTCGAGGGCGGACTTCGCTCCCGGCAACGGGAAGCGGGGCCGCCCTCGGCGTGTTACAACCCGGAGTGAGAGCCGGGGACAACCCGTACGCATCAGGAGGAAGCACCCATGACCACCTTCGTGGACCGCGTCGAGCTGCACGTCGCCGCGGGTAACGGGGGCCACGGCTGCGCCTCCGTGCACCGGGAGAAGTTCAAGCCGCTGGGCGGTCCGGACGGCGGCAACGGCGGCCGGGGCGGGGACGTGATCCTGGTCGTCGACCAGGACGTCACCACGCTCCTGGAGTACCACCACAGCCCGCACCGCAAGGCCACCAACGGCAAGCCCGGCGAGGGCGGCAACCGCTCCGGCAAGGACGGCACCGACCTGGTGCTGCCGGTGCCGGACGGCACGGTCGTGCTCGACAAGCACGGCAACGTGCTCGCCGACCTGGTCGGCCAGGGCACCCGCTACGTCGCCGGCCAGGGCGGCCGCGGCGGCCTGGGCAACGCCGCGCTGGCGTCCGCCCGCCGCAAGGCGCCCGGGTTCGCGCTGCTCGGCGAGCCGGGTATCGCCCGGGACGTCGTGCTGGAGCTGAAGACCGTCGCCGACGTGGCGCTGGTCGGGTACCCGAGCGCCGGCAAGTCCTCGCTGATCTCGGTGCTCTCGGCCGCGAAGCCGAAGATCGCCGACTACCCGTTCACCACCCTGGTGCCCAACCTGGGCGTGGTGACGGCCGGTTCGACCGTGTACACGATCGCGGACGTGCCCGGCCTGATCCCCGGCGCGAGCGAGGGCCGCGGCCTGGGCCTGGAGTTCCTGCGGCACGTCGAGCGCTGCTCGGTGCTGGTGCACGTGCTGGACACCGCGACGCTGGAGTCGGACCGCGACCCGGCGACCGACCTGGACGTCATCGAGGCCGAACTGCGGGCCTACGGCGCCGGCCTGGAGAGCCGGCCGCGGATCGTGGTGCTCAACAAGATCGATGTGCCGGACGGCCGCGAACTGGCCGACCTGGTCCGCCCCGACCTCGAAGGCCGCGGCTACCAGGTCTTCGAGGTGTCGGCGGTCTCCCACGAGGGACTGCGGGAGCTGTCGTTCGCGCTGGCGAAGATCGTCGCCGAGACCCGGGCGGCCCAGCCGGTCCAGGAGTCCACCCGGATCGTCATCCGCCCGCAGGCGGTCGACGACGCGGGCTTCACCGTCACCCACGAGGGCGAGAACCTGTACCGGGTGCGCGGCGAGAAGCCGGAGCGCTGGGTGCGGCAGACCGACTTCGCCAACGACGAGGCGGTCGGCTACCTGGCCGACCGGCTCAACCGCCTCGGTGTCGAGGACGAACTGCTCAAGGCCGGTGCCAAGGCGGGCGACGGGGTCGCGATCGGCTCCGACGACGACGCGGTCGTCTTCGACTGGGAGCCGTCCATGGCCGCGGGTGCCGAGATGCTCGGCCGCCGCGGCGAGGACCACCGGCTCGACGCCCCCCGCCCGGCCGTCGGCCGCCGCCGCGACAAGCAGGCCGAACGGGACGAGGCCGAGCAGGAGTTCCGCGGCTTCGACCCCTTCGCCTGAGCCGCGCCCGGGTCAGCGGCGGCTGCTCGGCGCCAGGTGCGCCGAGTGCCGGGCGTCGTCCGTGGCGCCCGGCTCCGCGTCCGTCCCGGAGTCCCCGGTCCCGCCGCGGGTGAGGATGCGGCGGGACAGGACGTAGGTGAACGGGATGGCCGCGGCCGCCGCCACCAGGGGCGCGATCTTGTCGTTCATGTGCACCAACTCGACGAGCACGTAGACGCCCACGCTGGTGACCACGTAGTTCGTGAGGTTCGTCAGCGGGAACAGCAGGAACTTCCGCCAGGTCGGGCGCGTGCGGTACGTGAAGTACGTGTTGAGGAAGAACGAGCCGATCATGCTCAGCACGAACGCGACGGTGTACGCCAGGAAGTACGGCATCCAGGGGTGCAGCGCCAGGTAGAACCCGTAGAACGTCCCGGTGTTGACCACGCCGACCAGGGCGAACCGCACGATCTGCAGGATCTGCGGGGAGCGGAGCAGGGTCAACGCATCTCCAGCCGGGACGGCACGGCGTGCTCGGTGGCCTCGACCCCGGCCGCGAAGGAGCGCGGGGTGTTGGTCTCCTTGACCAGGAAGTGCGGTCGCTGCTTCGTCTCGTAGTAGATGCGGCCGATGTACTCGCCGATCAGTCCCAGCATCAGCATCTGCAGCCCGCCCAGGCCGACGACGGCCACGAGCAGGGTGACGTAACCGGGTGCGTCCGGGCCCTCGATCATGGCCAGCACCGTGACCACCACGGCGTACAGCGCGGCGATCGACGCCAGGGCCATGCCGATGTAGATCGCCAGGCGCAGCGGCCGGTTGTTGAACGAGATCAGCCCGTCCATGCCGTAGTTGACCAGCGAGCCGAAGCGCCACTTGGTCTCGCCCGCCTCGCGCGCGGCGTTGCGGTAGTCGAAGGTGACCGTGTCGAAGCCGATCCAGGAGAACAGGCCCTTGGAGAACCGGTTGTACTCCGGCATGGACAGCAGCGCGTCCACCGCCCGCCGCGACAGCAGCCGGAAGTCGCCGACGCCGTCGGTGAGTTCGACGTCCACCCACTTGTTGATCACGCGGTAGTACAGCCGGCTTATGGCCGTCCGCAGGCGCTTGTCGCCCTCGCGGGTGCGGCGGGCGATGATCTGGTCGTGGCCGTCGCGGTGCAGCTCCAGCATCTTGCCGATGAGCTCCGGCGGATGCTGCAGGTCTGCGTCCATGATCACCACGGCGTCGCCGGTGGCTTCCCGCAGACCGGCCAGTATCCCGGCCTCCTTGCCGAAGTTGCGGCTGAACGAGACGTACCGGGTGCTCGCCTCCCGGTTGACCGCGAGGGCCCTGAGCTTGTCCAGGGTGCCGTCCCTGCTGCCGTCGTCCACGTAGCACAGCTCGTAGTCGACGTTCAGGGCGTCCAGGGTCTCGCGAATGCGCGCGTCGAAGCGGTCGATGACCGCTTCTTCGTTGTAGCAGGGAACTACGATCGACAGTCGCATGAAGGTCACTTTCCGCGCAGGTGGCCAGGATGGCCGAGTGCTCCGGCGGCGAGGTTAGGAGGCACGGGTGAACGTGCCGAAAACCTCGTTTCGTCTAGGGGGATAACGTTCGATGGCCGTGAGTTGTCCAAAGTGATATACGTCACACTGCCGTAAAAGGTCACGCCTTGGGGTCATCCTGTTGCGGAATGTCCCTCTCCGGGGCGATGGCCTGGCGGGATGACGCGCGGCGACCGCCGGTTATGATCCGAAAGGCGGAGTCGAGAGCTTCCCGGGAATGAGGTCGTATGGCACGCGTCACCGTCGTGGTGATCGTCTACAACGACGCCGACCGGCTGCCGGTCGCGGTGCGCTCGGTGCTGGACCAGAAGCACCGGGACGTCGACGCGGTGATCGTCGACGACCACAGCACGGACGGCACTTACCAGGTCGCGCAGGAGCTGGCCGGGGCCCATCCGGGCCGGGTCAGCGCGTTCCGGCTGGCCGAGAACAGCGGCTCGGGCGGTGAACCGCGCAACCGCGGAATCGCCGAGGCCACCGGCGAGTTCGTGATGTTCCTGGACAGCGACGACGTCCTGGAGCCGGACGCCGTGGGGCTGTTGCTGGCCGCGGCCGGCAAGCACGGCGCCGACGTGGCCACCGGGGCCTGCCTGCGGGTGGAGCTGCCCGAGGGCCGCACCAGCACCTGGGCGCCGCAGCTGTACGACGTCGAGGCCGGGGCGACGCTGCCCGGCACCGTCCTGGACGGCATCGGCGACCACCCGGAGATGCTCTGGGACACCCTGGTCGTCAACAAGCTGTACCGCAGGGACTTCCTCACCCGCACCGGGCTGCGCTTCCCCAGCGGACTGCTCTACGAGGACTTCGTGTTCACCGGCCGGCTGTACGCCGCACGCCCGCGGATGGCGGTCATCGGTGACCCCGTCTACCGGTGGCACGTGCGCCGCGACGCGGCCAGCCTCTCGGTGTCGCTGCACCGCTCGGTGGTGGAGAACTGGCAGGACCGGGTCACCGCGCACGGCATGGTGGTGAGCGACCTCGCCGAGGCCGGACTCGGCCGGCTCTCCGAGGACGCGCAGACCAAGTTCCTCGACTACGACCTGCCGATGTACCTGCGGGAACTGCCGCAGCGCAGCACCACCTACCGGGCCGCGTGGTGGCGGATCACCCGCAGCCATCTCGCGGGCTTCGCCGCCGACGCGGTGGGCCGCGCCCGCCCGGTGTCCCGCTGGCTGGCCGCCGCGCTGGAGCAGCTCGCCGAGCCGCCGGCCGGGCCCGATCTCGGGCGGCTGGTGGAACTGGCCGCCGTGCCGCCGCGCCTGGTGCCGCCGTACCAGGGCGACGCCGGTGCGCCGCTGCTGGTGGCGGGGAAGGCGGCCGTCCCGCTGGACGGCCTGCCGGAGCTGCCGCCCGACCGGCTGCCGATCGCCGTCGAGGGCACCGTGACCGTCGGCTCGACCGTGCGGGTCACCCTGCTGGTGCGCGAGCTGTACGGCCTGCTGGGGCCGCTCGAACCCCGGAGCGTGCGGCTGGAGCTGGCCGAGCGGTCGGGACTGCGCCCGCCGATCACCGCCGCCGGCCCGCTGCGCCCGGTGGCCGGCGGCTGGGCGGCCCACGTGACCTTCCCGGCCAAGGAGCTGGGCGCGGCCGGCCGGCTCGCCTCCTGGTCGGTGCGGGCCCGCGTCGAGTACGCCGGGGGCGACGCCACCGAGACCGAGGTGCGGGCGGGAACGGGCCAGCGCACCCGGCGTGACGCGGTCCTGGTGCCCCCCGGCCGGGTCCTGCTGGTGCAGACGCACGTCACGCCCCGTAAGGCGCTGCTGTTCCGCGGTGCCGGCGGCATGGACGGGGTGCGCCGCGCGGTGGGTTCCGCACGGCGGCGCCTGATGGCCCGCTGCTGAGGGAGACGCCCCTGCTGGGGGCGATTTTTTTACTCCGGGTTTCCCTGTCGAACACCGTTCCTAGGGGTTGACAATAGGGAAATTATCCGTAACAGCGCTCTTGTAGGATGGCGCCCGATGAGCGAAAACACTGAACCTGTCGTCAGCGTGGTGGTCATCGTCTACAACGATGCCGGACGCCTTCCGACCGCCGTGCAGTCCGTTCTGGACCAGACGCTGCGCAGCGTGGAAGTGGTGATCGTCGACGACCACAGTCCTGACCGCAGCTTCGAGGTCGCGCAGCAGCTGGCCGCCGCACACCCCGGACGGGTGCGCGCCTACCAGCTGCCCGAGAACAGCGGCGCCGGCGGTGAGCCCCGCAACCTCGGGATCACCAAGTGCGCGGGCGAGTACGTGATGTTCCTGGACAGCGACGACGTCCTGGAGCGCAACGCCTGCCGCAACATGCTGGAGGCCGCGCAGCGCACCGGCGCCGACATGGTGTCCGGGCTGTGCGTGCGCACCTTCATCGACAGCCGCAACGGCAAGATCGACAAGTGGTACGAGTGGCTGTACCGCAGCACCCGGGTGCTGGAGACGGTCCACGAACTGCCGGACCTGTTCGTGTTCGACACCCTGTCCACGAACAAGTGCTACCGGCTGGACTTCCTGCGCGACAACGACCTGCGCTTCCCCAAGGGCCTGCTCTACGAGGACCTGCTGTTCGCGGCGCGCGCCTATCTCGCGGCCCGGCGGATCACGCTCATCCCCAACGAGGTCTACTACTGGCACGTGCGGGAGAAGGCCAGCGAGAAGTCGGTCACCAACCGGCGCCACGAACTCACCAACTTCACCGACCGGATCGAGATCCACCGGCGGATCGACGCGCTGCTGCGCGAGGGCGGCCATGACGAGCTGCGGCTCGCCAAGGACGTCAAGTTCCTCAAGCACGACCTGGTCCTGCACCTGCGCGATCTGCCGTTCCGCGACCAGGACTTCCGGCACCGCTTCGCCGAACTCGCCCGCGGCTACATGGCCGGCATGGACGACGCCGCCTACGACGCGCTGCTGCCGATCCACGGCATCTGCGCCTACCTGCTGATGCAGGAGGACTGGACGAACCTGATCACCGCGGTCGACACGCTCATCAACCGCAACAAGGTCTCCTCCACGCTCACCGAGCGCGACGGCCGCATCTACTGGTGCGCCGAGCACCTGGACGACCCGCGGGCCCGCGAGATCCTGGACGTCACCGAACTCGGCTACCACACGCACAAGGTCGACGCGATGGCGCTGCGCAACGCCCTCACGTCGTACGACCAGGACGCCAAGGGCGTCCAGCTGTCCGGCCGGATCGTCAACCCGCTGGGCGTCATCCCGCCCGGGGCGGAGCTGAGTGCCGAGCTGGAGTTCAAGGCGCGCCGCAAGTCGCTCCAGCAGTTCACCTTCCCGGTGCGCCGGGTGGAGCACAACGGCGACTTCATCGGCTGGTCCGCCGAGGCCGAACTGGCCAGCAGGCTGCGGCCGCTGGGCTTCATCGACGCGGTGTGGGACGTCCGGCTGGTGCTCAGCGTGGACGGCCGGAAGACCACCACCCGGCTCACCGTCGGCGACACCCCGCTGGAGGAGCGCGAGCGGCTGCGGTCGCGGCCCCGGCTCACCCGGCTGGTGTCCGACACCCTCGTGCCCGAGGTGAGCGCCAAGGGCCACCTGGCGTTCCAGCTGGTCGCCGCAGGCCCGGTCAGCCGGCGCAGCCGCGGTGCCATCGACCAGGCGCTGCGCGGCGCGCCCGGCGCGGTGGCCCGGGCGGGCGTGCGCCGGGTCAAGCAGGTCCGCAAGGACCTGAAGTCCGGCGTGACCAAGATCCGCGCCTACCACGAGGTGTTCCTCAAACTCCCCGTCCGCAAGGGCACGGTGGTCTTCGAGAGCCACCTGGGCAAGCAGTACAGCGACAGCCCGCGCGCGATCTACGAGGAGATGCGCCGCCAGGGTCTGAAGTTCACCGCGATCTGGTCCTACGCCGGCAAGCCCGAGGGCTTCCCGCAGGACGCCGAACTCGTCCGGCGCTGGTCCTGGCAGTACCTGCGGGCCCTGGCGCAGGCCGAGTTCTGGGTGGACAACCAGAGCTACCCGGTGAAGCTCGCCAAGCGCCCGGAGACCACGTACATCCAGACCTGGCACGGCTCGGCGCTGAAGAAGATGGGCTTCGACAGCCCGGAGTTCAGGACCAGGACCAAGGACCAGCAGGCCGAGCAGCAGAAGATCCTCGACCGCTTCGACCACTTCCTGGTCCGCACCGAGCACGACGTGCGCACCCTCGTCCCGGCGTTCCGGCTGCCGGAGTCCAAGGTCGTGCGCAGCGGCTACCCGCGCAACGACGCCCTGGTCGCCGCGTGGAAGAAGGAGACCGAGGGCGGCGCCCGGGACCGCGGGCCGCTCGCCGAGGAACTCGGCATCCCCGACGACCGCAAGGTGCTGCTGTACGCGCCGACCTTCCGCAGCGGCGCCGACGGCAAGCTGCGGCGCTTCGAACCGCCCTTCGACGTCGAGGAGTTCGCCGACCGGTTCGGCGACCGCTACGTGCTGCTGATGCGCTCGCACTACCTCAACAACGTGGTGCTGCCGCCGTCGGTGCGCGGCCGCGTGATCGACGTCAGCGCCCTGCACGACGTGACGCCGCTCTACCTGATGGCCGACGCGCTGATCACCGACTACTCCTCGGTGATGTTCGACTACGCGCTGCTGGACCGGCCGATACTGTTCTTCGCCTACGACCTCGACGAGTACGTCAACAGCCTGCGCGGCACCTACTTCGACCTGGTCAAGCACGCACCGGGTCCGGTGCTGCAGGAGAAGGACGAGCTGTTCGCCGCGCTCGACGACCTGGCCGGCACCGACCTCGCGTGGGCCGACGCCCGCAAGCGGTTCGTCGCCGAGTTCGGGGAGTACGACCGCGGCGACGCCGCGAGCCGGATCGTCGACACGTTCTTCCGCCGCGGGAGCCAGAAGTGAACCGGGACATCTTCATCGTCTGCAACAGCGTGGACGAACTCGGCGGCATCACCACCTGGTCGCACCAGATGGCCGGGCTGTTCGCCGCCCACGGCCACCGGGTGCACCTGGTCGGCATCACCCCGTCCACGGTCCGGCACAAGCTCGCCGACGACCTGCCGTACGAGACCACCACGCTCTACGACGTGCACCCGCCGGGGACCTGGAAGCCGCGGACGCTCAAGGACCGGGCCAACGTCAAGGCGCGCCGGGTCCAGCAGCGGCGCCGCCAGGGCATGCAGGAGCAGGCCGACAAGCTGTCCGCGATGTTCCGCGCCGCGCAGGCCGGCGGCATCGTCATCGTCACCCAGGTGTGGGCGATGGAGTGGGTCAACCTCTCCGACACCGCGGGCCTGAAGGTGATCGGCATGAGCCACGAGTCGTTCGAGGCGTGCCGGCAGTCCTCGCGCTTCGCGCGGGTGCAGCGGCACTACGCGAACGTGGACCGCATGCTGCCGCTGACCGCCGAGGACGCGGACCTGTGGATCCGGCAGGGCATGAACAACGTGGACTTCATGCCCAACCCGCTGCCCTGGGTGCCCGAACGCGTCTCCCCGCGCACCGAGAAGGTCGTCACCACCGTGGCCCGGCTCTCCCAGGAGAAGGGCATCGACATGCTGCTCGACGCCTGGGCGATGGTCGCGCCCCAGCACCCCGGCTGGACACTGCGCGTCTACGGCGCGGGCGAGGACGAGCAGCTGCTCAAGCAGCAGGCGCACCGGCTCGACATCGACGACAGCGTGGAGTGGATGGGCCGCACCAGCGACGTCCCCGGCGCGCTCTACGGGGCGTCGGTGTTCGCCCAGCCGTCACGCGCCGAGGGCTTCCCGCTGACGCTGCTGGAGGCGATGGTCACCGGGCTGCCCTGCGTGGCCTTCGACGTCGCCCCCGGCGTCCGGGAGATCATCGACGACGGCGTCGACGGGCTGCTCGCGCAGCCCGGCAACATCCAGGCGTTCGCGCGGCAGCTGGGCGTCCTGATGGGCGACCAGCAGCTGCGCGACACCATGGGACGGCGTGCCGTCGAGAACATTCAGCGGTTCTCGGCGGACGCCATCGTCACGCGCTGGGAAGACCTCTTCGCCTTCCTGGAGCTCTGAAACCACTCCCTCGCCGGGCGGAACAGCACCCCGAGCAGCACCAGCACGCCCGCCCCGCCGAGTGCCAGGCCCTTGGTCAGGCCCGGCGGGGTGAAGGTGCACGCCATCCGTGACGCCCCGGTGCCCAGCGGCACGCCGAGCAGCCCGCTGTAGGACACCGGGCGGTGCGACCGGCCGCCGTCCACCGAGCAGCTCCAGCCGTCCAGCGCGGTCGTGGTGACCACCGCGAAGCCGCGGCTGCCCGCCGGCAGTGCGGCGCTGATCGAGTGGCCGCCGACCCGCACCGAGGTCGCCGCGGCGGCCCGCAGCCCGGCGACCGCGGCGGCCAGCCGGGACTCGCTGAGGCACCCCACCGCGTGCCGGGGGATCCCCTGCGGGCCGTTCCGGCCGGCGAACGCGACGTCGATCCGGCCGGAGGCCGGGGTGGTGCCCAGATGCATCAGCGGGTAACTGGTCATCGGCCGCGACGCGTTCGAGGTCAGCTGCCGGCCCAGCCCGAGCGCCCAGCCCTGCAGCCACGGCGCGTACACGTACACCTGGCTGCCGGGGGTGCAGGTGGCGGAGAAGTGCGTCCACGCCCGGCCCGCGCGGGCCTGCGGGACCGTCCACTCCGAGCGGCCGGCGACCGGTGCAGGGCCGGCCGACGGGTGCAGCACCGGCACGTCGTAGACGTGCGCGCCGATCAGCTGCTCCTGGCGTGCGAAGACCGTGTCGCCGGTGCGGGCCGGCAGCGCCGGGCGGACCGTCACCAGGGGAGCGGCGCCGGCGGTGGACCGCAGGCGGGACCCGCCGGCGGGCACGTAGGCGCCGACGCTCATGATCGCCCGGCCCACCGGGTCGTCGGGGCTGAGCGTGTGCCGTCCCTGGATGTACCAGCCCATGCCCAGCGACTGCAGCAGCCGGGCGGTGGCGGCCGGGACGTAGCTG
>WRCZ01000082.1 GCA_009783685.1 Actinomycetes bacterium | reverse complement strand
GGCCGCCCACTCCGGGACCTCGGGCGTCAGCCCTGGCCTCTTGTGGTCGGTCTTCCTGCTCGGTCCCTGCGCGGGTGGCCTCGTTCCTCGGCCGCCCACTTCGGGGCCTCGGGCGTCAGCCCTGGCCTCTTGTGGTCGGTCTTCCTGCTCGGTCCCTGCGCGGGCGGCCTCGTTCCTCGGCCACCCACTCCGGGACCTCGGGCGTCAGCCCTCCAGCAACCTCTGACCGACGTACTCGCCCCGTCCCGCCCCGCCCGGGACGGCGAAGAGGGCGCTCGCCTCGTGGCGGAGGAAGCGGGAGAGGCCGTCGGCGCCGTCGAGCTTGCGCTGGACGGGGACGAAGCCGCGCATCGGGTCGGCCTGCCAGGCGACGAAGAGCAGGCCCGCGTCCGGGGTGCCGTCGGTGCCGATCCCGTCGTGGTACGAGAACGTGCGCCGCAGCATGGCCGCACCGCTGTTGCTCGCCGCCGCGGCCACCCGGATGTGCGCGTCCCCGGCGATCGCGAGCGAGCCGTCGGGACGGATCTTCTCCAGGTCGACCGGGGTCGTCTCGGTGCCGCCGGACAGCGGTGCGCCGTCGGACTTGCGGCGCCCGATCACCTTCTCCTGCCGCTCCAGGGACAGGTGGTCCCAGGAGTCCAGCAGCATCCGGATCCGCCGCACCACCGCGTACGAGCCGCCCGCCATCCACTCCGGCGACCCGCCCGTTCCCGACGTGCCGCTCGTGCTCCCGGTGCCCGCTCCCGGCACGAAGACGGTGCGGGCGAAGCCGGACTCGGACGGCTTGGGGTTGTTGGTGCCGTCGATCTGCCCCATCAGGTTGCGCACCGTCATGGGCCGGGCCGTCGCGCCCGGCGTCCGGTTGAAGCCGTTCATCTGCCAGCGCACCGTGGCGGTGTCGCGGGCGGCCTTCTGCACCACGCGCAGCGCGTGGAAGGCGACCAGCGCGTCGTCCGCGCCGATCTGCACCCACAGGTCGCCGTTGCTGCGCTTGGGGTCGAGCGCGTCGGCGGGGAAGTCCGGCAGTGGTGCCAGGGCCTGCGGCAGCTTGCCGGTCAGGCCCGTGCGGGCGAAGAAGCTGCGGCCGAAGCCGAAGGTGACGGTCAGTGAGGAGGGCCCGGCGTCGTCGGCGACCTGGTCGTCGTAGACCGCGGGGGTGCCCGGGCGGCCCGCCCGCGTCATCTCCCGCACCGCGTCCGACCAGCGGCGCAGCAGCGCCGCGGCGGCCTTCCGGTCGGCCCCCGGTGCCAGGTCGAAGGCCACGAGGTGGCCGCGTGCCTGGGCAGGTTCCACGATGCCGGCCTGGTGGACGCCCTCGAACGGGATGGAGGTGCTGCCGATCGAGGTCAGCGCGGTGGGACGGTCCTGCGCCGCGACCGCGATCCCGGCCCCGGCCGCACCGCCGGCGACCAGCCCGGCCGCGCCCACGGCACCCGCCGTGCCGAGCAGCCGCCGCCGGCTCAGCGGGACGCCGGTGCCGGCGCCGTCGCCGGCCGGGGCGTCCACGGACCGCGACGCGTCGCCGCCCGAGGACGCGCCGCGGGCGCCCCCGCCGTCGTCCGCCCGGCGCCGCGCGGGATCGCGCCGCCCCGGATCACTGCGGGAGGCGTCGTGGCGGGAACCGTCGTTCAGGGTGCTCATGAGGTGACTTCCACGTTCTTCGTCTCGGTCACCTCGTCGATGTCGGAGGTGCGGACGGTCAGCGACATCTGCCAGGTCCCGGCGATCGGGAGCTGGACCTTGGTGGCGACGTAGTGGCCGGCGCCGAGGCGGATCAGCGGCACCTGGATCGGGCCCAGGTGCTGGGCCGGGAGCGTGAACGCCAGCCGCACCTCGGGGACGTTGACCGGCAGGTCGCCGGCGCCGGTGAGTTCCAGGTGGACCTCGTTGGGCACGCCCGCACGGCCGGGCGACATGCTGAACGCGGCCGTGCCGCTGCCCTTGGGACCGCCGGTGTCGTACGGCACGGACACCGTCACCTCGCCGGGCACGGCGGACGTGGCCGAGGGGGCCGGCGGAGCCGCGGCCAGCCCCTTCTGCTCCTCGGCGGCCCGGCCGGGCTGCGAACCCGACAGCATGGTGGTCACCGTGAGCAGCACGACGGCGATGCCGGCCTCGACCAGCACCGAGCGGCGCAGCGCGCCGCGCGCCGGGTCCGCCTCCCGGGCCTTCCTGGCCTGGGCGGCGCTGCGGGCGGCCTGCTGGCGGCGCAGTTGGGCCGCGCGCTTGCTGTCGCCGCCCTCCGGCGCGCCGCCGTCGCCGGCCCCCGCGCCCTGCCCGCCGCCGGAACCGGCCTCGGCCTCGGCCGTCGGGTCCCCCGTACCGGTCTGCTCCGCGGTCGCGGTGCCGGCGGCTGCCGCGCTCTCGCCGACCGCGGCCGTGACCGCCGGCTCCTTCACGGCCGCCGCACCGGCCTTCGCCGCACCCGGCTTGGCGGTGCTCGTCCTGCCGGCGCCCGCCTTGGCCTGGCCCCCCTTCACCTCGGCGCCCTTCACCTCGGCGCCCTTCGCCGCCCCGGCACCCGCCGCCGCGGTCGTCGTCGTGCGGCCGAGCGCGTGCGTCCAGCGCCGGGAGAACCAGGCGACCGCCACCAGCGTGACCACCAGCCCGATCTTGATCAGCAGCAGCCGCCCGTAGGAGGTGTCGGTGAACGCCCGCCAGGTGCCGATCTGCCGCCACGCCTGGTACGTGCCCGTGCCGACCAGCAGGGTGATCGCGGTCAGCGCGAGCACCGAGAAGCGGCGCACCGCGAACGCCGGGACGGCGGGGCGGGCCATGGACGGCGCCCACAGCGCGACGAGCAGCGTCACCAGGCCGCCGAGCCAGACCGCCATGGACAGCAGGTGGACGACGTCGATCGGCATCGCCAGGCGGCGCTGGATGCCGACCGAGGCGTGCTCGGCCATCGCCCACGTCGCCGCGATGCCCACCGCGACGACGCTGCCGCCGATGCCCAGGCCCCAGGCCAGGTCGGCGCGTTCCTCCGGGTCCTCGCGCTTGGCGTAGCTGCCGAACAGCACCGCCAGGAACACCGCGGCGGCCGCGAGCAGCAGCAGCCGCGACAGCAGCGCGGCGCCCGGCCGGCTCTCCAGCGAGGTGCGCATCACGCTCAGGTCGAACGCGCCGCCGAGCCCGCCGCCGTTGACGTAGGGCCCGCGCAGCATGATCAGCGCGATCGTCGCCGCGACGAGCGCCGCCCAGCCGCCGGCCGCCAGGCGCTGCAGCGGCCGGCGCAGCGCGCCGCGCGGCCAGCACACCGCGAGGAACACCGAGCCGCCGACGAGCAGCGCGAAGCCGAAGTAGGCGACGTAACGGGCGATGCCGTAGAGCGTCGAGGCCGCCCCGCCGCCGGCCGCCGCCACACCGGACAGGTCGACGCTCGTCCTGGAGGCCGAGCCGATCGAGAAGGTGAACGCGCCGGCGACGGGGTGGCTGTCCTGCGACACCGCCCGCCACGCCACGGTGTACGTGCCGTTGCCGAGCCCGGACTTCAGGGCCACGGTCGCCGTGGAGCCCGAGTCCGCGACGTCGGCGTGGCCGGGCGTGCCGACCGCGACGTTCGTTCCCCGCGGGTCGAGCACCCGCAGCGAGTCCGCGGACAGCAGCACCCCTTCGGAGAAGGTGAGCACCACCCGCTGGGGCGCCGTCACCACCACCGACCCGGAGGCCGGGTCGGTGCGGATCAGCGCCGCGTGCGCGGAGGCGGGCGCGGCGGTGCCCAGCAGCAGGGCCAGCAGCGCCACCGCGAGGGCGGCGAACCGGGCGGCGGAGGAGCGCACGTACGACCGTGGGTTCATCGGCTCGTCAGTCCTTCGGCTGGTACGTCGTGGGGCGCACGGGCACGGTGACCGTCACGGTGGCGGGCGTGGCGTGCGTGAAGTGCAGGGTCAGCGGAACGGTGTCACCCACGGCCGGCCGGTGGGTGAGGTTCTCCAGCATGAGATGGTCGCCGCCGGTGCCCAGGGCGAGGCGGCCGCCGGCCGGGATCGTCAGCGACGGCACCTGGCGCATGGTGGTGCCCTGCGTGGTGTGCAGGGTGACGTGCGCCGCCAGCGGCGTCGTCACCGAGGTCAGCTCGGCGGGCGCGCCCCCCTTGTTGACGACGGTGACGTACGCGGCGGCCATGTCGGTGAGCAGCGGCCGCGGCACGTAGCCGCCGTCGCTCACCGAGAGTTCGGCCGGGCCCTTGGCGTGCGCGGACGCGCTGGTGGCCGAGCAGCCGCCGAGCCCGACGACCGCGGCCAGCGCGACGGCGGCGCCGCCCGCGAGGGCACCGGTCACCGCGCCGGCGACCCTGCGCCGCCGGCGCGCGCGCCCGTCCCCGCCGGCCCGCGGGCCGAACTCCGCGCGGGCCCGGCCACCGTCGGCCTCGGGGGCGACACCGGTACCGGACTCGGGCGCGGTCACGGCGTCGGACTCGGGCGGGGTCACGGCGCCTCACTCCTGATGAGCTTCGGCAGGTCGTGCTGGTACTGCTCGGCGGTGGTGCCGGACATGTAGAGCACGTGGCCCTTGTCGTCCTTCGGCCAGAACGCCAGCACCTCGGCGCCGTGGGTGACGGTGATGCTGCCGTCCTTCTCCTTGACCGGTGCCTCGATGCCGACGCCGACCGACCGCGCGGCGGCCTGGATGACGGAGAACTTGCCGGTCAGCCCGATGAAGCTCTTGTCCATCGCGCCCAGCCAGGCGTCGAGGCGGGCCGGGGTGTCGCGCTCGGGGTCGGAGCTGACGAACACCACGCGCAGCTTCGCCTGGTCGGCCGCGGGCAGCCGGGACTTGGCGAGCGCGATGTCGCTCATGGTGGTGGGGCACACGTCGGGGCAGTGGGTGTAGCCGAAGAACAGCAGCGTGGGGCGCCCGGCGGTCTGCTTCACCAGGTCGAACGGCTTGCCGTGGTTGTCGGTCAGGGTGATGTCCGGCTTGGCGAACGGGGTGTCGAGCAGCGTGCCCGCCTTGGTGGAGCCCGAGACGTCGGCGACGTTCCCGGCGTCCGCGGCCGAGGAGCCGGAGCCGGAACTCCCGCAGCCGGCCAGCGTCAGGGCGCAGGCCGCGGTCAGCGCGGCCGCGGCGACCTTGACGCCGGTGCGCCGGGAGACGCGCGGCAGGGAGAGGGTGCGCATGGAGGTGGTCCTTTTCGCTTCGCTTCGCTGAGGTGGGCCGGGCGGCCGCAGGATGCGGCGGCCGCCCGGCGGGTCGGGGACCGGATCCGCCGACCGGGCCGGATCGGCCGGCGCGGTCGGGGTGGATCAGGTCACAGGGGGTCAGGTGACGCGGGCCCGGGCGGCGCCGGCCGGGCGGCCGGCGCCGCGGGGCTCACGCGGAGGCGCCGGTGCCGCCGCCCGTGCCGCCGCCACCGCCGGCCGAGCGCCGGCGGCCGGCCAGCACCCCGAACGCGACGCCGGCCGCGCCGATCACGATCCCGGCGATGCCCAGGCCCCGGGCGGTGCCGTCGCTGCTGCTGCCGCCCGACGCGGCGGCCGGGGCCGTTCCGCCCTTCGACGTGTCGCCGGCCGGCGCGGCGGCCGGCGTGCCCGCGGTACCGGACGTGGCGGAGGCCGCGGTGAGCGTCAGGCTGGGTGCCGGGTTCTGCGGCTCGGGCTGGCCGGCCTGCGGCACCTCGATCCACCGCACGATGTCGCCGTTGCTGTACGTCTGCAGGGCCTTGAAGACCAGCGAGTCCGCGTTGTCCGGCAGCGGGCCGAGCGAGACGGGGAACTGCTGGAACTGGCCCGGCTCGATCTTCCCGCCGCTCCAGACGATCTTGGTGACGGCCTGGTCGACGGTGCCGTCGTCGGTCTTCAGCGGCGTGGCCAGCTTGGACGTGGTGACCTTGGCCGTCCAGCCCGGGACCGGCTGCAGGGAGACCGACGCGATCGGGTGGTCGGCCGGCAGGTTGACCTCGACCTGGACGGTGGACGCCGCGTCCTGCTCGTTCGGCACCTTGAACGAGACGGTGCTGTAGCTGCCCTTGGCGGCGGTGGACGGCTGCACGGTCACGTGGGCGAAGGCCGGGACCGCGGACAGCAGGACCGCGCCGCCGGCGAACGCCGCGACGACCGCGGCACGGGCGCGCAGCGGGGTACGGCGGGCAGTGGTGTGGGAACCGCTCATGGCTGTGTTGTCTCCACGATGTGAGGTGGGGTCGGATCCGGGTGACGAAGCACCGCCCGCGCGGGCCCGGGCATGGGCCCGGTGACGCGCCGGCGGGCCGGACCGCTCCTCCCGTCCGCGGTCCGCCGGCACCGTGCTCGCCTGACGATCCGCGTCCGCACACCACGACCGCCGCATGGCGCCCGCGCGGCGCACCCGGGACGGCACCGCGAACGGCATCGCGAACGGCATCCGCGAACGGCGCCCGTGCCGGGGCCGATCGGGCCGTACCGCGGGACCGCGACCGATCAGCATCCGGGCATACCGGGATGTACAGGATGCATCGGGCGCGGTGCCGTCGCGGGCCGAGGCGGCCCGAACCGGCGGTCCGGGAGCGTCTCGTGGGGCCTGCGGGGGTGCGGGCGCAGCCGGATCCGGACCGGGGCTCGTGAGGCGTCACGGGGCCCGCGGGGCGGAGGGGGCTGCGTGGTGCGGGGGAGGAGCAGGGCGGACCTGCGCGGTGACGTCGCCTCACCCGTGGAGGACGTCGCGCGTCAGGCCGCCAGGACGACCTGGGGCGGGCCGCGGCGCGCCACCGTGTGGCGCAGCCAGACCGTGCGGTGGCGGGCGGTCGGCGCGGGCGGCGGGCAGGCCGGGCCGGCGGACGGCACCCACGCGGTGAGGCCCGACAGGAGCGTGAACGCCCGGCGCAGCGCCACCGCGAGGCCGGAGGCCCCGCGGGCCAGCCGCCACAGGGCGGCCTCGCCGCGGCGGAGTATCCAGCCCGCGACGACCGCGGCCAGCAGGTGGCCGAGGAGCATCGGGAGCGAGCACAGCGAATGGGCCATGGCCCCGGGGCCCATCGGCGCGGGCATGCCGGGCATGGCGGCCGCCGGCGCGGCCAGCGCCGAGGGGTCGAGCCCCGCCTGGGTGACGATGTGGCGGGCGCCTTCCGGCGTCAGCCGTGCCCCCTGGCCGTCGCACACCAGCCGTGCGGCCACCGCGAGCAGCCCGCCGGAGCCCGACTGCCCGCCGCCGGCGTGCCCGGCCGAAGCGGCCGAGGCCGACACGCTCGCGCACATCTGCCCGGCGTTGAAGACGGTGTGCAGCGCGAGTTGCCCGACCGCGAGCACCGCGGCGATCGCCGGCATCCGGCGTTCGCGTCCCGCCAGCGGGGCGACCACCGCGAAGACCGCGAGCCACCCCAGCACCAGCGACCACAGCGGCACCGACCGGCCGGAGGCCAGGCTGTGGCCCGCCGCGGCCAGCGCCACACAGACCGCGGTGAACACCGCGGCCCGCAGGAGTCGCAGGCCGGCGCTTGCGCGCACCGGGCCGGCGGGAGCTGGAGATCCCATGACGGGCGCCATCCTCTCACCCGCGTTCGCGGCGCGATACGGCGGGTGACCGGCTCGCGGTGGTGCGTACCGAGTGTCCCTTTACACCGGTTCGCCGGGCTGACGCATCGGCCGAATGAGCGGCATCACGTCAACACCACGCTTACGGAGTGCCCTTCGCGGCAATACGTAACCGTATGTCGAGCCGCAGCCAGGAGGCTGGAGCATGAGCATCTGGTGGTCTCTCCATTTGCGGCGCGAGGCTGCGAGCGTTCCGCTGGCCCGGCGACTTCTGCTGGGGACCATGGAGACGGCCGGGGTTCACCCCGACATCTCCTTCGACCTCTCGGTGGCCCTCACCGAGGCCTGTGCGAACGCCGTGGAACACGCCGGAACGGCGACCGGGTACAGCGTCACCGCGACCATCGACGGTGACCGATGCCGTATCGAGGTGGCCGACTCAGGACCGGGCCTTCCCCGCGACCGCTTCCGCCATCCGGCCCGGCAGGCCGCCCATCGCGGGCAGTATGCCGAGCACGGACGCGGACTCATCCTGATCGAAGCTCTCGTGGACCACGTCCACTTCCACGACCGGCCCGGGCACGGCACGGTCGTGGCCTTCGACAAAGTGCTCAAGTGGCGGGACGACGTCCTGCTGACCGCGTCGTAGCCGTCCCCGCTCTGCCGGCGTCGACGGACCCGCCGGCAGGAGCGCCGCCGGCCTGCCGGCAGGACCTGTGGGCCCCGCCCTGCCGGCCGCCCGGCCGCGCCGCGCTCACGAACGCAGCGCGGCCATCCACGCCTCGACGTCGCCGGACGTCCGCGGCAGCCCGGCGGACAGGTTCCGGTTGCCGTCCTCGGTGACGAGGATGTCGTCCTCGATCCGCACGCCGATGCCGCGGTACTCCTCGGGCACGGTCAGGTCGTCGGCCTGGAAGTACAGGCCGGGCTCCACGGTGAGCACCATGCCGGGCTCGAGCGTGCAGTCGACGTACGCCTCGGTGCGGGCCTGGGCGCAGTCGTGCACGTCGAGGCCGAGCATGTGGCCGGTGCCGTGCAGCGTCCAGCGGCGCTGGAGGGCGAGTTCGAGCACCCGCTCGACCGGGCCCTCCACCAGGCCCCACTCGACCAGCTTCTCGGCGAGCACCCGCTGGGCCGCCTCGTGGAAGTCGCGGTAGGCGGCGCCCGGCTTGACCGCCTGGATGCCGGCCTGCTGGGCCTCGTAGACCGCGTCGTAGACGGTGCGCTGCAGCGGCGTGAACGTGCCGCTGATCGGCAGGGTGCGGGTGACGTCGGCGGTGTAGAGGGAGTCGGTCTCCACGCCGGCGTCGAGCAGCAGCAGGTCGCCGGAGCGGACCGGGCCGTCGTTGCGGACCCAGTGCAGGGTGGTGGCGTGCGGCCCCGCGGCGCAGATGGAGCCGTAGCCGACGTCGTTGCCCTCGACGCGGGCGCGCAGGAAGAAGGTGCCCTCGATGTAGCGCTCGGAGGTGGCCTCGGCGCGGTCCAGGACCTTCACGACGTCCTCGAAGCCGCGGGCCGTGGAGTCGCACGCCTTCTGCAGCTCGCCGACCTCGAACTCGTCCTTGATCAGTCGCAGTTCGGAGAGGAAGGTCTTCAGCTCCGCGTCACGCTCCGCGGTCACCTTGTCGGTGAGGGCGGCCTCGATGCCGGCGTCGTGGCCGCGGACCACGCGGACCGGGCCGGTCGCCTCGCGCAGCTCGTCGGCGGCCTTGCGGACGTCCTTGCAGGGCAGCCCGAGCAGCTGCTCGGCCTCGGTGAGGCTGTTGCGGCGGCCGACCCACAGCTCGCCCTGCCCGTCGAGCCAGAACTCGCCGTTCTCCCGGTTGGAGCGCGGCAGCAGGTACGCGGTGGCCTCGTGCCCGCCCCCGGCCAGCGGCTCCAGGACGAGGACCGCGTCCTGCGTCTGGTCGCCGGTGAGGTGGACGTACTCGGTGGACGCGCGGAAGGGGTACTCGGTGTCGTTGGACCGGGTGCGCAGGTTGCCCGCGGGCACCACGATGCGCTCGCCCGGGAACCGCGCGGACAGCGCGGCGCGGCGGGCGGCCGCGTACGACGCCTGGGGGAGCGGCTGCAGGCCGGTGCGCTCGGTGTCGGCCCAGCCGGACTTCATGACGGCGGCCAGCTCGTCGGAGACCGCGGGGTACAGCCCGTTCTTCCGCTGCTTGATGGGCTTGTCCTGCGCGTCCTGTCCCGCCTGCGGGTCCTGCGCGTCCTGCTTGTCCTGGGCCTCCGCCACGTCCTGCCTCCTCAGATGAACCTTTCGTCCCATCGTATGGGGGCGTGCCCAGGAGGGAAGACGGCCTCCGCCCGGGGCGGGCCGGAACGGCCCGGGCGGGGCCGGGCGGCCGGGACCCTCGGGCGGGGCTCAGTCGAAGCGGGCGACCAGCAGGACCAGGTCCTCCACGCCGTCGGCGGTGTCCAGCCCGTCCGGCAGCACGGTGCGGACGACGTGGTCGGCGAGCAGGTCGGGATCGGCGCGGACGGCCCGCGAGGCGCCCTGGGCGGCGGCGTGCACCCGGGCGAAGGCCCGGTCGGCGGGCTCGCCGGTGCGGTGCAGCAGCCCGTCGGTGAACAGCAGCAGGCTCTCGCCGGGGTGCACGGCCAGCTCCACGCTGGGCGCCTCCCAGCAGCTGAGCATGTTCAGCGGCGCGGACAGCGAGGTCTCCACGAACTCGCAGCGCCGGTCGCCGACGATCAGCGGCGGGCAGTGCCCGGCGCCGGCCAGCGTCAGCTTGCGGCTGCGCGCGCCACCGCCGCCGCTGCCGTCCGAGGCGCCGCCCGGAGCGCCGGCCGCGGCCTGGACGTAGCCGAACAGGGCGGTCGCCGAGCGGGCGGGTTCGGTCAGCCGCAGCAGCAGTTCCAGGTCGGACAGCACGGCGACCGGGTCCTCGCCCTCCATCACCGCGTACGCGCGCAGGCTCGCGCGCAGCCGTCCCATCGCGGCGACCGCGCCGGGGCCGGCGCCGGTGACCCCGCCGACGGCCAGGCCCAGCGCGCCCTCGGGCAGCGGCAGCGCGTCGTACCAGTCGCCGCCGCCGCGCGGCCCGGTGGTGTGGCGCACCGCCATCCGCACGCCGGGCACCCGCGGCAGCCGGGCGGGCAGCAGCTCGGCGGCCAGCCGGGCGGTGACGCTCTCGGCACGGCTGAGGGTGAGGCAGCGGGCCAGGTGCTCGGCGGCGTGGCGCAGGTAGAGCCCGATCAGGCGGCGCTGGCTCTCGGCGGGTTCGGCGGGCTCGTCGTAGAACCAGACGGCGGTGCCGAGGCGGCCGGCGGTCTCGGCGGTGAGCGCGAGGGCGTAGCTGGCGCCGAGGCCGAGCTGGTGGGCGACCTCGCGGTGCCGCGGGGACAGGCCCGGTTCGTGGAGCAGGTCGCGGTGCACGACCTCGCCGCGCGGGTCGGCGGCGCCGGTGGAGCCGGGAGCGGCGGCCGCGCCGGCCCGGGCGCCGGCGCACGTCCCGGCGCAGACGGTGGTGCAGCCGCCCGGGCAGGCCGGGCCGCAGGCGTCGGCGTGCGGGTCCGGCGGGGGCACGTGGTGCGGGACGGTCTCCAGGGTGCCCAGGTCGCAGTGGCCCAGGCCGAGGCCGACGGAGGTGTCGGGTCCGAGGCCGTCCGCCGGTGCGAGGGCGATCATCCCGCGGCGCGCCCCGACCAGCGTGGCGCCGGCCCGCAGCACCTCGTGCAGCGCGTCGTCGAGGACGGCGGTGCGCGCGAGGCGTTCGGTCAGCTCGTGCAGCAGCGACAGGTCGCAGACCCAGGCCGCCAGCCGGTCCTGGACGGCCAGTGCCTGGTCGGGAGTGCCGCGGGCGGCGAGTGCGGAGTGCACCGGACCCGACACGGCCTGCGGAACCGAGGCAGGGGAGGGGACGACGGCGGTCGCCGGGGCGGCCGGCGCGCCGTCAGTGTGCGCCTGGGCCGGAGGAGGCGGTTCGGTTCCGGCCACTTTTCTGACGTGGGCGGTGCTCATGGCCGGGAGCTTCCGGTCGGCGGCCGGCGGGCGGGGCAATCAGCGCTTTTCGTCCGCAATGCGCGGAGCATCTGCATGAATAGCATCGCAAACCCCCATGTCGTGCTGCGCCGCTATCAAGGACCCCACTTCTACACGCACGATCGTGGGCATGTCCAGGATTGTCCTGGTACACGGAAAGGTGTCGGAGTCTTGCGGCCGGCGGGGCGCGCGCCGTACGTTGGCCGGAAACCGACACCCCCGGTCCATGCGCACGGTCGACTGATGCCAGCCAACAGCGCGTCGTATCGCGGGTGATGGGTAGGAACCCGAAGTCAGGCTCAAGCGTCGTAGTACGTGAACAGTTGACGGCCGACCCAACCCCGAGTGGTGAAGGGTGCGTGCTCGTCCGGGGATCTCCGCGACTTGGGCCCACCGGACGAACGAAGCGCCTTGCGAGCGCCACCCCGCGCCACATTCCACGCTCGGCTGGCAGCGTGATGCGCTGCCTCGAATGCGGTGTGCTCGACAGTTACGTTGTGCAATGGGCAGATCCCTGGGCGTTAACGGAAAGGAACGAGCGCTGATGCGCGAGATCCTCGGAAGGCGACGCAAGCTCTCCCTGAAGCGAGAGGGGCGGACCGCGTACCTCAACGCGGCGCTCATGTACGCCGAGCACTGGCAATGGCGGGTGGTGCCCGGAGCCGGTTTCGACAAGCCGGGCGGCCGGCGGCCCGCGACGGGGCAGCCGTGTGCCTGCATGCGCCCCAACTGCCCCGTACCCGGGGCCCATCCACTGGACCCCGGACTGCTCGGTGCCACCCGCGACCCGCGGATGGTGCGCTGGTGGTGGACCAGCAGGCCGGACGCGCCGATCGTGCTGGCCACCGGTGACCAGGTGTCGGCCGCGAGCCTGCCGGCCACGGCCGGCGCCGAGGCGCTGACCGCCCTGGAGCACTTCGGCTTCCGGCTCGGCCCGGTGGCCGCGACACCCACCCGCTACTTCTTCCTCGTGGCCCCCTACTCGCTGGACGAACTCGGCGAGCTGCTCGACAGCCAGGAGTGGGTGCCCACCTCGCTGCGCTACCACGGTGACGGCGGCTACATCCCGCTGCCGTCCTGCGGCAGCGGAGGTGCGGCGCACTGGGTGCGGCCGCCGATGACCGGCAAGGACGCCCCCGCGCCCTGGCTGCCGCCGATCGACACCCTGGTCGACGCGCTGGTCCGTGCGGGGCGGACGGCACCGGACGGGGACCGGCTGCGGTTCTGACGGTCGCTGTCCGAAAGCCGTCCCGAGCGAGCGGTCCACGTGGCCGGAAGCCGTGCAGAGGTCGGTTCGAGGCCAGTTCACAGGTCACCCGTCCGTGACGGCGAGGCGCCCCGTACGCGCGTGTGCGGGGCGCACCTCGCAGATGGGTGAATGTCCCGTTTGTGGTGAATGGGTTCGCTATGTTCGAGTGCGCGGGGCCGGGCGGGACCCGGTCCGGGGCGGGGCCGAGGGCGTCAACCGACACGAGCACACAAGCAGATGAGCGCAGGTGAGCCAGGTGAATCCGCAGCCGCGGCCGGACGACGCGCCTCCCGCGGGCGGTCGTGCCTCCGGGGATCCTCGGACGCCGGCGCCGCGAGGCGACCGGGCGCCCGGCTGCCCGGAAGGGCTGCTCCGCGTCGCCGTCGCCAGCGTGGCCGCGCTCGCCCTGGTGCTGGTGCTCGCGGTGGCGACGGCGGGGTCGCATTCCGCGGCACGGCATGGAAACGCCCGGTCGCTGACGACGGGGGATGCATCAGCGACCGGGCTGTTTAAACGGTAACAAGACTTCGTCCGATCGCAAATTCCCCGAACGGGCGGTCCTGCCGATTCCCCGGCGTTTCCAAGGGACTTGTGAGCGGAATCACTGACCGACCGCTCAGTCGGCACCCCCGTTCGGGGGAGGTGCCGACCTCGAAGTCCCGGCCTGGCCCGGCCTTTCCGGCCCTGGCCCGGCCTTTCCCGCAGGTCTCAGCTCAGGGTGATCTGGCGGTTGGTGAAGCCGCTGCGCGCCTTGCGCTCGTCGGCGGTCAGCGGCCCGGTGCGCGCCAGCGTCTCCGCGAGGCGGTCGCCGAACTCCGCGGCCGGCTTCTCCACGTCGTCGGCGGTCATCCCGACCGGCAGGTCCCAGACCGGGACCAGCAGGCCGTGCGCCCGGAAGGAGCCGACCAGCCGGGTGCCCTCGCCGAGCGACGAGGCGCCCGCCACGTGCAGCCGCGCCATCGCGTCGAGCAGTGCCTCCTCGGCGTGCGGCATGACCCACCGCAGGTGGTTCTTCTCCGGCGTCTCGCACCAGTAGGCGGCGTCCACGCCGGTCAGCCGCGCGGTCGGGATCGCCGCCTGGTTGGCCCGCTCCAGCGACGCGGCCACCTCGCCGGTCGCCGCGTCGGCGTCCTCCAGCCAGAACTCGAAGCCGGTCTGCACCTGCGGCTCGAACGGCGCGCCCAGGTCCAGCAGGTCCTGCAGCCGCGGACCGTCGGGCGCGGGCCGGCGGCCCTCGACCGGGTTGCCCGGCTCGGCGGTGAGCGCCCGCTGAAGGGTGTCCGCCAGGTCGCGGCTGATGTCGCCGGACGCCGCGTCGTTCTGCAGGCCGAGCAGCACCGCGCCGGTGTCGCGGCGCAGCCCGGGCCAGGCCATCGGCAGCACCGTGCCGAGGGTGACCGAGGGCACGCCCTCCGGCAGCGCGTCCTTCAGCGTCAGCTCCACGGTTGCCGCCGGCACCAGCTCGCGCAGCGCGACCCAGTCGCACTCGCCGGGCAGGCCCTCGAACGGGCGGCGGACCAGTTCGGTGACGGCGTGGGCGGCCTCCCTGCCGTGGCACGCCTTGTAGCGGCGGCCCGAGCCGCACGGGCAGGGCTCGCGCGCACCGACGACGGGAACGGCGGCCCCGGCTTCGGCCTTGGGGCCCTTGGACTGGGTGGCGGTCGCGCGCTTCTTGGCCATGACTCGGTCTCTCCCGTTGCGGCGGTGTTACGGCCGCGAGCCTAGCGCCCGGCGGGGCGCCCTCCTGCCGTTCACGCGGTTCGCGCAGGCCGCGCCGGTCATGGCGGTCGGGTCGCACGCGGGCGT
>WRCZ01000081.1 GCA_009783685.1 Actinomycetes bacterium | reverse complement strand
GCGCGGCCGGCGGCGGGGCCGCGGGCGGCGTGCACGAGGTGGACGACGTCCGGGTGCGGCTGGGGGTCGGCCGCCTGGGCCGGGTCCTGGAGCTGGCGTCCTCGCCGGACGGCGGCACCCTCGCCGTCGCCGCGCACGACGGCCGGTTGCTGCTGGTCACCACCGGCGCCGCCGACGAGGGCGAGGGCGGCCTGGCGGGGCCCGGCGACATGACCGGTGCGGGTGACTTCGACGACGGCGACCTGGGCGAGGGTGACTTCGCGGGCGTGGAGTTGACGGCCGAGTCGCCGCCGTCGGGCCGCCCGGCGGGCACCGTCGAGGAGCTGATCCGCTCCACCAACGGCCCGGTCCGCGACATGGCGTTCTCCCCCGACTCCGCCTGGCTGACCTGGTCGCACCCGGGGGTGGGCCGCTCGCTGCGCTCCATCAAGATCGCCCGGTTGTCCGACCACACGATCATCGACGTCACCAACGGCCGCTTCGAGGACGAGCAGCCGGTGTTCACCCGCGACGGCCGCTACCTGGCGTTCCTGTCGTGGCGCGGCTTCGACCCGGTGTACGACGTGCACACCGGCGACCTGTCGTTCCCGCTCGGCTGCCGCCCGTACCTGGTGCCGCTCAACTCCGCGACCCCGTCGCCGTTCGCGCTGCGGGTGGAGGGCAGCCCGGTCGGGTCCGGCCTGGACCCGGGCGAGTCGGTGGGCGACGGCCCGGTCGTGGTGGAGACCGAGGGGCTGCCGAACCGGGTGACGCCGTTCCCGGTGGCCGCCTCGAAGTACTCGGCGCTGGAGCCGGTGCAGGGCGGGCTGGTGTGGCTGCGCTGGCCCATCTCCGGCGCCCTGGGCGAGACCTTCGTCAACCCCACCGACCCGTCGGCGCGGCCCACGCTGGAGTACTTCAACCTGGGCAAGTCCAAGCGCACCGAACTCGTCCACCACATGGACTGGTACTCGGTCAGCGGTGACGGCCGGCGCCTGGCGGTGTTCGACGAGGGCGAGCTGGCCGTGCTGCCCGCCACCGAGCGGGGCGACGACGACTCGACGGTGTTCGTCGACATGCGCCGCATCCTGCACGAGGTGGTGCCGGCCGCCGAGTGGCGCCAGTCGTACGCCGAGGCGGGCCGGCTGATCCGCGACTACTTCTGGGCGCCCGACATGTGCGGCGTGGACTGGCCGGCGATCCTCGACCAGTACCGGCCGCTGGTCGAACGCGTCAGCACCCCCGACGAGTTCGCCGACCTGCTGCGCGAGGTCCTCGGCGAACTCGGCACCTCCCACGCCTACGTGCAGCCCGCCCGCCGCAACGAGGGCCCGCCGCACTACCAGCGCCCGATCGGCCTGCTGGGCGCGGACTTCCAGCACAACAAGGACGGCACGTGGTCGGTGCTGCGGATCCTGCCGGGCGAGTCCTCGGACTCCAAGGCGCGCTCGCCGCTGGCCGGCACCGGCATCCGGGAGGGCGCGATCCTCACGCACGTCGACGGGCGGCCGGTCGATCCCAACGCCGGCCCGTACCCGCTGCTTTCGGGCGCCGGCGGCACCACGGTGGAGCTGACCTTCGAGCCGCCCGGACGCCGGGGCGCGCCGCGCAGGGTCGCGGTCGTGCCGCTGATCGACGACCGGACGCTGCGCTACCAGCACTGGGTCGCCAGGCGCCGCGGCGTGGTCCGGCGGCTGAGCGGCGGCCGGTGCGGCTACCTGCACATCCCCGACCTCGGCGGCTCCGGCTGGGCGCAGTTCAACCGCGACCTGCGCAAGGAAGTCGCCTACGACGCGCTGCTGGTCGACGTGCGCGGCAACGCCGGCGGCAACATCAGCGAGCTGGTCATCGAGAAGCTGACCCGCACCGTCCTCGGCTGGGACCTGACCCGCAACGCGCAGCCCGTCTCCTACCTCGGCAGCGCGCCGCGCGGCCCGATCGTGGCGATCGCGGACGAAGCGACGTCCTCGGACGGCGACATGATCACCGCGGCCTTCAAACTCCTCGGCCTGGGGCCGGTGGTGGGGCTGCGCACCTGGGGCGGCGTCGTCGGTATGACCGGCCGGCACCGCCTGGGCGACAACACCGTCATCACCGTGCCGATGAACGCCGCCTGGTTCGACGCCTACGGCTGGTCGGTGGAGAACCACGGCGTCCCCCCGGACATCGAGTGCCTGCGCACCCCGGTGGACTGGGCGGAGGGCCGCCACGGCCAACTCGCCGTGGCCGTCCGTACCGCGCTCAGCCTGCTGGAGGAGCACCCGGCGGCGGTGCCGCCCGACCTGTCCTCGCGCCCCGACCGCGCCCGCCCCCAACTCCCGCCGCGCTGAACCCCACTTCATCAACGTCCGCCGGGCCGGACCCACTTGTATCGCGCCGGCCCAACTCGCCTGCGTCGAGGGGATGGTGCTCTCCCCTCGGCCGCGGGACTCCCGCACGACGAAGAAGGGGCACCCCGCCGGGGTGCCCCTTCCGGTGTCACTGCGACCGACTGCGACGCACGCGCCGTCGTCGGCGGCGACCGTTCAAGTCAGGCCGGTTCAGGCCCAGTCCTGCTCTTCCTCGGCGTCGCGGTCCATGCGGTCACGCGCACGGTCCTCGAACTCGGAGCCACGCTGCTGCGCGTCACGCTGCGCACCACGCTCCATCTGCTCCTGCTGGGGGTTGGCGGACTTGTCGCGCCGGTTGCCCTGCGCGCCCTTGGCCTTCTCCTCGTACTGGGTGGCCTGGTCCTTGAACTGATCGAAAGCGCCCATGGTTACTCCTCCTGGAGTGTGTCGGAATGGGGCCTCGATAAGACTTACACGGCCGGACAACCCTCGCATCCTGGGACAATCACCCCAGGTCAGCGACCGGTTACTGTCACGGAGTGTGATCGATCGATGATCGCTCGGCCTCGTCGGCGGCGCCGCCGCGGCCGACCAGCCCCCGGCGCGGACCGTCGCCGCGCCCCAGCGCCGGTTCCACACGCCGCATTTCGCGCCGTCCCAGGGCTCCGCCGAGGATCGAGGGCAGGTAGCCGCGCACCGGCTGCATCCCGCGCAGCCACCACTGTGCGTACACGTGCGGGGAGCGCCGCAGGATGCCGGCCACGATCCGGTCGACAGCGGGCTCCAGGGGGTAGGTGCGGTTGGCCGGCCACGGCAGCCGGGCGCGCATCGTGCGCAGCGCCTCGTCCTCGTCCGCGCCGCGCACCATGTCGGTGTCGGTCCAGCTGAGGTAGCCCACGCCGATTCCCACGCCCTTGTGGCCGAGTTCGGCGCGCAGGCTGTGCGCGAACGCCTCCACGCCGGACTTGCTCGCGCAGTACGCGGCCATCATCGGCGCGGGGGTGATCGCGGCGAGCGAGGCGATCTGCAGCAGGTAGCCGCGCGAGGTGACCAGCGCCGGCAGGAACGCGCGGGCGGTGGCCACGCTGCCCAGCAGGTTGACCTGGATGACCCGGTCGAACGCGTCGGGGTCGGAGTCCAGGAACGGACCGCCCGTCGCCACACCGGCGTTGGCCACCACGATGTCGATCCGGCCGAAGTGCGCGAGCACGTCGGCGGCGACGGCGGCCATCGCCTCCCGGTCGGTGACGTCCGCGGTCCAGTGGGCCGCGTCGCCGGGCAGCGACTGCGCGACCTTCTTCAACTCGTCCGGTTCCAGGCCCACGAGGGCCACGCGGGCGCCGCGTTCGGCGAGCTTGCGGGCGAGCATCGCCCCCACGCCGCGGGCCGCTCCGGTGACGACGGCCACCCGGCCGTCCAGCGATCGTCCGCTCATGCGGTCTTCTCCTCCTTCGCCGGCTCCTGCTGCTCCTGCCCTGGCCGCGGCTCCTGTTGCGGCTCCGGCCGCGACGGCGGCTCGTCGAGGGCGTCGACGGCGTCAAGGGCGCCGACCGCTACGACCGCGCCGGCCTCCGCCGGGGACAGGTACCCGGCGACCAGGGCGCGAACGGCCCGGTCCACCGCGGGCGCGTCCTCGATGGGCGTCATGTGGCCGAGGCCCGGCAGTTCGGTCAGCGAGACCAGCTGCGGCAGGGCGGCGGCCATGCGGTGGGCGTGCGCCTTGGGGGTGAGCTTGTCTGCGGTGCCGACGAGGACGGCGGTGGGCGCGGTGAGCGCGGCCAGTTCGCGGTCCAGGTCGAGCACGGCGAGCACCCGTCCCCAGGCGGAGCGCTGGCTCGCCCGGCAGGCGTGCACGATGCGGGCGGTGAACGCGACCTGGTCGCGCGACGGGTGGGTGCCCAGCACGCCGTAGCTGAGCGCGGCCTTCGACAGCGGGGTCACCGGTCCGAGCGGCAGCCGCGACACCAGCAGTTGACGGTGGAAGAAGCGCCGCAGCCGCTTGGAGCGCACCCGCGGCGGCAGCACCTCGGTGCTGCCCAGCAGTTGCGCGCTGCCGGTGCTGACGAGCAGCGCGGCGGCGGTGCGGTTGCGCACCGCCACCCGGCCGGAGGCCGCCATGATCGTCATACCGCCCATGGAGTGGCCGGCGAGGACGGCCTGCTCGCCGTCGGGGACGACCGCCTCCAGTACGGCTTGCAGATCATCGGCCAGTACGTCCGTGCCGTAACCCGACCGGGTGGCCGGTGCGGCGCTGCGGCCATGGCCGCGCTGGTCGTAGGCAACCACCCGGTGGTCGGCGGCGAGCAGCCGCACCACCGGCGCCCAGAACAGCGTCGAGCACGTCCAGCCGTGCGCCAGTACGACGGTGGGACCATCGGCCCGCCCGTACTCCTCGGCGTGCAGGCGCGTTCCGTCCGCTGATACGACGGTGTGCTCGCGGCGGGCGCGCACCGCCTCGTAGGGGATGCTCATGAGACCGCCTCCACCGAGCGCTCGCCGGCGGCGACCGGAGCCAGCACGTCGTACTCCGACAGCTTCACCTCGCGGGTGGCGCGCCGGAATTCGGCGGTGGTGCCCGGCCACGCGGTCGTGTTGCGCCCGTTGGCGTCGAGGTACCAGCTCTTGCAGCCGCCGGTGTTCCACACGGTGCGGGCGGCGCGCCGCTGCATCTCCTGGTTCCAGGCCGACACGGAGGCCGGCTTCGCGTCCAGCGCGGCGGCGCCGGTCGCCGCGAGCGCGCGCATGTAGGAGGCGACGTAGTTGAGCGATGATTCGATCATCAGGATCATCGAGCTGTTCCCGAGGCCGGTGTTGGGCCCGATGATGAACAGAAGATTGGGAAATCCGTCCACCGTGCAGCCGCGCAGCGCGGCCATGCCGTCCTTCCAGTGCTCGCTCAGCGAGCGTCCGTCCGCGCCGATCACCCGGTCGCCGATCGGCATGTCGGTGACGTGGAAGCCGGTGCCGAAGACGATCGCGTCGACCTCCCGCTCGGTGCCGTCCGCGGTGACCACCTTCGACCCGCGCACCTCGGTCAGCGCGGAGGTGACGACCTCGGTGTTGGGCTGCGCCAGCGCCGGATAGTAGGAGTTGGACAGCAGGATCCGCTTGCAGCCGATGGTGTAGTCGGGGGTGAGCCGCGCCCGCAGCTCCGGGTCCTTCACCGACCGCCGCAGGTGGTTGCGGGCGATCCGCTCGGCCGCCTTCATCAGCTTCGGCCGCTTCACGAACGCGCCCACCTGGAACTCGCGGATCAGCCACAGCAGCCCGCGCCGGGCCTTGGCGGTGGCCGGCACGGTGCCGTGCAGCCAGCGCTCGGCGGCGCCGATCGGCCGGTCCATCCGCGGCATCACCCACGGCGGGGTGCGCTGGATGACGGTCAGCTGCGCCACGTCGGGCTGGATCGACGGCACGATCTGGATCGCGGACGCGCCGGTGCCGACCATGGCCACCCGCTTGCCCTTGAGGTCGAAGTCGTGGTCCCAGCGCGAGGAGTGGAAGACCCGCCCGGGGAAGTCCTCGATTCCGGGGATCTCCGGGATCTTGGGGTCGGACAGCGGCCCGGTGGCGGAGACCACGACGTCGGCGGTGAGTTCGCCGGTGGCGGTCGTCAGGTGCCAGCGGCGCGCCCCGTCGTCCCAGCGGGCCTGGAGCAGTTCGGCGCCGAACCGCAGGTGCGGCCGCAGCCCGAAGGAGTCGGTGACCCGCTCCAGGTAGGAGCGGATGTGCTCCTGCCCGGAGAAGGCCCGCGGCCACTCCGGGTTGGGCGCGAAGGAGAAGGAGTACAGGTGGGAGGGCACGTCGCAGGCGCAGCCGGGATAGCTGTTGTCCCGCCAGGTCCCGCCCACCGCCTCGGCGCGTTCCAGGATCACGAAGTCGGTGATCCCCTCCCTGCGCAGTCTGACGGCGGCGCCCAGCCCGCCGAACCCTGACCCGATCACCGCCACCCGCACGTGTTCGAGGTCGCCGTCCATGGCACCGCCCTTCACCGACTGACTGAACCGTCTGACTGAACCGCCTGGCTGAACCGTCTGAGCCGTCCGACCGTGCATACGGTCCGACAATCGCGCCAGCAATCACTGGCACGGTCGTACAGTCGGACTGTAGGGCAACGGAGTTACCTTCGGTAGAGGTAGGGCGGAATTCCTTACCGACCGGTAAGTCTGTCCGCCCGCCGCCCGGGAAGCGGGCAGCCGCTGCCGGCCCGATCGTGCGTTCGCCAGCGCATAGGCTGGCGCCGTGGACGACAACGGCACCGGGGCGCGCGAGTACCGCGTCGAGGAACTGGCGAAAGCCGCCGGCATCCCCGTCAGGACCCTGCGCTTCTACCGGGAGCGCCGCCTGCTGCCGCCCCCGCGCCGCGACGGCCGCATCGCCTGGTACTCCGAGGACCATCTCGCCCGGCTGCGCACCATCGCCGCCCTCGTCGAACGCGGCCACACCCTGGACGGCATCGCCGATCTCATCGCCGCCTGGGAGAACGGCCGCACCCTGGACGGCGTCGCCGAACTCCTCGGCCTGGAGGGCGCCCTGTCCACGCCCTGGTCCGACGAGACGCCGGTGCGCCTGACCCCCCAGGAACTGGCCGACTACTTCGGCCTGGACGTCAGCCCCGACAACCTCACCACGGCCCTGGAGATCGGCTACATCGCGGTCGACGGCGAGAACGTCCTGCACATCAGCCGCCGCCTGCTGGACGCCTCCGCCGCGCTGGTCCGCGAGGGCGTGCCGCTGTCCGCCGTGCTGGCCGCCGGCCGCGAGGTGCGCGGGCACGTCGACGCCATCGCCGAGGTGTTCACCGAGGTCATCAAGACCCATGTGCTGCCCCCCACGGCCGGCCTGCCCCCCGGCGAGGCGCAGCGCATCGCCGACGCGCTGGAGCGACTGCGCCCGCTCGCCAAGAACATCGTCGACGCCGAGATGTCGCTGGCGATGGACCGCAGGGTCCGCAGCGACATCGAGCAGTGGATGCGCGAGCACGCCGACGCGGCCGCCCCCGACCAGGAGTGACCGCCGGCCGCGCGCGGCACCCGCATCACGGCGGCACCGGGCGGCCGGCGACCTCCTGGCTTGCCGACCTCCTGCCCCCCTGGCTCCTCCGGTCCGCTGGCCTGCACCGACGCGGGTGACGGACTGCACCGCGGCGCGCGACCTGCAAGAGTGGAAGGGCCGGACCGCCCGGAAACGGATTTCTGGAGGTGCCTCCCCGTGGAACAGCCCCGCGACGCCAACGCCGAAGCGGCCATCCTCAACCGGATCAGCCAGATGGTCGCCGACGAGAAGGCCCTGCGCGACCTGCTCGCCCAGGGCTCCATCGAAGGCGGTACCGAACACGAGCGCCTGACCGCCCTGGAGCACGAACTCGACCAGTGCTGGGACCTGCTGCGGCAGCGCCGCGCCCTGCTGGAGGCCGGCGAGGACCCGGGCGGCGCCCGCGTCCGGCCCTCCTCGACGGTCGAGGGATACCGCTCGTGACCGCGCCCGGCGGCACCGTCACCGTCACCGACGTCCCCGAGTCGCGGCGCTACGAGGCGCGGATCGACGGCGAGCCGGCCGGTGTGGCGGTCTACCTGCGCACCCCCGACATGATCGTCTTCGTCCACACCGAGGTGGAGGCCCCCTTCGAGGGCCGCGGCGTCGGCTCGGTGCTGGCCCGCACCGCCCTGGACAAGGCCCGGGAGCTGGGCCTGCGGGTCGTCGCCATCTGCCCGTTCATCGACGGCTGGATGCAGCGGCACCCCGAGTACGAGGACCTGCGGTACGAGCCGGCGAGCCGCGTCGCCGACTGACCCGGCCGTTTCCGCGGTGGCGCGACGGACCCCGAGCCCGGCCCGGGGCCGGGCCGGCTCGATGAGTGCTCCGGCGCTGGCCCGCCGGACCTCGATGTCGGATTCTCGCCAGACCGCGACCCTGACGACGGGCGATGCTGGTGGGGTGCATACGGACTTCGACGCCTGCGTTCGCGCCGTCCAGTCGAAGGACGCCCGCTTCGACGGGTGGTTCTTCACGGCGGTGCTGACCACCCGCATCTACTGCCGGCCCAGCTGTCCGGTGGTGCCGCCGAAGGTCGAGAACATGACCTTCTACCCGAGCGCGGCCGCCGCCCAGCAGGCCGGCTTCCGCGCCTGCAAGCGCTGCCGGCCCGACGCCAGCCCCGGATCCCCGCAGTGGAACGAGCGGGCCGACCTCGTCGCCCGCGCCATGCGGCTGATCGCCGACGGCGTCGTCGACCGGGACGGCGTTCCGGGCCTGGCCGCCCGCCTGGGATACAGCGAGCGGCAGATCGAGCGGCAGCTGCTCGGCGAGCTGGGCGCCGGCCCCCTCGCGCTGGCCCGCGCGCAGCGCGCCCAGACCGCCCGGCTGCTGATCGAGACCACCGCCATGCCTATGAGCGAGGTCGCGTTCGCCGCCGGGTTCGCCAGCATCCGCACCTTCAACGACACCGTGCGCGAGGTGTTCGCGCTGTCGCCGAGCGAGCTGCGGGCGCGGGTCGCCAAGGGCCGCCCGGCGGCGGCGACCGGCACCCTGGCGCTGCGGCTGCCCTTCCGGCGCCCGCTGACCCCGGACAACCTCTTCGGCCACCTCGCGGCCACCGCCGTGCCGGGCGTCGAGGAGTGGCGGGCCGGCGCCTACCGCCGCACCCTGCGGCTGCCCCACGGCTCCGGCATCGCGGCGCTGCGGCCCGAACCCGACCACATCGCCTGCCAGTTGTGGCTCACCGACTGGCGCGACCTGTCGCAGGCGATCAGCCGGTGCCGGCGCATGCTCGACCTCGACGCGGACCCGCTCGCCGTGGACGCGCTGCTGTCCACCGACCCGATGCTCGCGCCGCTGGTCGCCAAGGCGCCGGGGCGGCGCGTGCCGCGGGTCGCCGACGGGCCGGAGTTCGCGGTGCGGGCGGTGCTCGGCCAGCAGATCTCCACCGCCGCGGCCCGCACCCACGCCGGGCGGCTGGTCGCCGCGCACGGCGATCCCGTCACCGATCCGGCCGGCGGCCTCACGCACCTGTTCCCCTCCCCCGAGGCCCTCGCCGGCCACGACCCCGCGACCCTGGCCATGCCGCAGACCCGCAGGAACACCCTGGCCGCGCTGGTGCGCGAGCTGGCCGGCGGCGACCTGGACCTGGACGTGGGCAGCGACTGGCAGCACGCCCGCGCCCGGCTGAACGCGCTGCCCGGGTTCGGGCCCTGGACGGTGGAGACCATCGCGATGCGGGCGCTCGGCGACCCCGACGCGTTCCTCGCCACCGACCTCGGCGTCCGCAATGCCGCCCGTGCCCTCGACCTGCCCACGACGCCCGCGGCCCTCACCCGCCACGCCGCCGCCTGGCAGCCGTGGCGCGCCTACGCCACCCAGTACCTGTGGGCGACGGGCGACCATCCGATCAACGTCCTTCCGACAAAGGACGATCCGGCCGTCGGTCCGGCCGACGATCCGACGACCGCCCGTACGACGGGCATTCCTACGACCATCACACAAGCGAAGGAAGGTGCGGTGCGATGAGCACCACGACGACCCCGGCGACAGCCACCGCGACGGCTGCGAGGACTGCTCCGGCCGCCGCGGCCGGAGCGGCGACCGCCGGCCCCGCCACCGTCCACACGGTCGTGGACAGCCCCTGCGGGCCGTTGACGCTCGTCGCCCGCGAGGGCGGGCTCGCGGGCCTGTACATGACGCAGCAGCGGCACCGTCCGGACGAGGACACCTTCGGGCCGCGCGCCGACCTGCCGGTCTTCGAGCAGGCCACAGCCCAGCTCGCCGAGTACTTCGCGGGCGACCGCACCGACTTCGACCTCGACCTGCGACTGGCCGGCACGCCGTTCCAGCAGCGCGTGTGGGCGGCGCTGCGCAACATCCCCTACGGCGAGACCGTCTCCTACGGCGAACTCGCCGACGTCCTGGGGCAGCCCGGCGCCTCCCGCGCGGTGGGCCTGGCCAACGGCAAGAACCCGGTCGGCATCATCGTGCCCTGCCACCGCGTGATCGGCGCCAACGGCAGCCTCACCGGCTACGGCGGCGGCCTGGACCGCAAGCGCTGGCTGCTGGCGTTCGAACGCGGCACCCAGCAACCGACGTTGATCTGACGTCCGATCAGCAGACCGCGCACGTCACCGTTTCGGGTGACGTGCGCGGTCGCGTCGCGTCCGGGCCGATCGTCGTACGGCGGATCGTCAGATGACCGCCTCTTCGGGCAGCGCCGGCGGCTGTACGGGCTCGGGCTCGCCGCCGTCACCGTCGCCGTTCCCGGCCGGACGCCGCCGCGAGCGCCACCACCCGTAGCCGGCGAGAGCCGCCACCCCCAGCAGGGACGCGCCGCCCGCCGCCTCTCCCAGGTGCAGGCCCGGCGGGGTGAACGAGCACGAGATGCTGGTGCTGCGCCCGTCCAGCGGCACCGACAGCAGGCCGAGGTAGGACCGACCGGGGTGCGTGCCGTCGCCGGCGGAACAGCTCCACCCGGTGATCGCGGGCGCCGCGATCACCGCGGTTCCCCGTGCGCCCTGGGGCAGTTGCGCGCTGATGCCGTCGCTGCCGACGTGCACCTGGGTGGCCGCCGTGGCCGCGATCCGCTGCTCGGCCGCCGCCAGTCGCGGCAGCGACAGGCACCCGAGGCCGTCCGGGTCGACGGTGCTGTTTCCGGGCAGGGCGCGCAGTTCCAGCATCACCCGCCCGTCCGCGGGGGTGCCGCCCAGCCGCTGGATCGGCGCCCGGTGGCTCGGCAGCGCCCCGCGCCAGTTGACGGGGTCCCCTCCGGCGATGCGCACGTTGCCGTTGAAGCTGGGCGCCCAGAAGTACACGTCGGTGCCGGCCGGGCAGGAGGCCGCGATCCGGTAGGTGCTGCGCTGGAGGTTCCCGCGGTGGCCCGGCGTCCGGTAGACGCCGCCGGACGCCAGGGGCACGTCGTTGCCCGAGTTGTCGGTGACGGTGACGCGGTGGGTGGTGTAGACGTCACTGCCCAGCAGCAACTCCTGGTTGCGGTAGGGCGACCGCCCGTACGCACCGCTCGGCGGGGTCGCGCGCACGGTGACCAGCGGCGGCACGTTCTCGCGGACGACGGCCGGCGGGGCGGTCTGCGGGATGTGCGAGGCGTGCGGGTCGCGCGGCGAGCGCAGCCGGGCGCCGACGGAGAAGATGACGTCGGTGACCGGGTTGTCGAGGCTCTGCAGGTTGCGGCCGCGGGAGGTCCAACCGCCGCCCAGCGCCAGCATGGTGCGGGTGTACACGTCGGGCGTGAGGCTGCTGTAGTACTGCGCGCCCTGGCCGCCGACCGCCAGCGGGTCGTTGCCGACGGTCTGCTCGCGCCCTGGGTCGGTCCGGCTCGTCGGCCAGTCGTCGACCGACGCGATCGTGGAGCGCTGCCATGACTGCCGCTGACCCCACGTCGGGTAGTCGTCCATGACGGAGAGCCGCTTGCGGTCGATCCAGGCGTTGCTGAGCGCCAGTTGCCCGACCTGGGCGACGACCAGCACGCCGACGGCGACCCCGGCCGCCACCTTCCACCGGCCCGGACCGGCCTGTGCGGTGCCGGCCCGCCACAGCACGAACAGCGCCCCGACCGAGGCCACCACGCCCACGCCCAGCAGCGGCCACGTGCCCTGCCCGGCGAGGGAACTCGGCGCCCCCAGGGCGGCGATCCCGGCCGCGGCCCCCATCACCCCTGCACCGCAGGCGAGTTGACGCGGGTTGGGCAGCGCGTGCGACAGGGCCAGCCACGCGGCGATCACCAGGATCCCGCTGAGCACGAACGTCTGCCGGTAGGCGCTGCCGTTGGGCGTCGTGAACGCGTGCCACACCAGGTGCGTGGGCCGCCACTGGAAGGACGCGGCGACGGCGAGCGCCAGCACCGTCCACACCACGCGGCTGCGCTTGGGCACCGCCGAGTGGAACGGCAGCACGAACGCCAGCAGCACGGCGGCGGTGTCCACGTACGTCGACGGGCTGGAGAAGCCGTAGGTGCCCGGCAGCAGCCGCATCAGCAGGTCCGCCCAGGGCTGGGGGTGGAAGACCTCCTGGCGGCCCGGGTACGCCAGTTTGGTGCCCTTGACGATGGTGAGCAGCAGCGGCGCGGTCAGTCCGATGCCCAGCGCGGTGGTGAGGGCGGCGCGGCCCAGGGTGAACAGCCGGGCGCGGTTCGTGGTCCGCGGGTCCTGGTCGGTCAGGAGCCGCGCGACCAGGACGAGCGCGGCGCCGATCGTCGCCATGTAGGCGATGTAGAAGTTGGCCGTCCAGCACAGCGCGACGACCGCGATCCCCCAGAACGGCCGCCGCCCCTGCCGCGCCCACTCGCCGACCAGGCACAGCATCGGGAACGCGATGAGGCCGTCGAGCCACATCGGGTTGTACGACGCCATCATCAGCGTCCATCCGCACAGCGCGTAGGAGGCGCCGAGGACGCCGGCCGCCCAGCGCGGCCCGGGCCGCAGGGTCAGCAGCAGCCAGGCCATCGCGGCCGCGGCCGACGCGATCTTGAGGACGGTGACGACGTACACGGCCAGGTCGATCTGGTCCCGCGGGAACAGCGCCACGAGCGGCGCGAACGGGCTCGACAGATACGTGCCGTAGTCGGGGAGGAAGCTACTGCCGTACCCGGACTGCCAGTTGAGCAGCCATCCGCCGTCGGCCCTGCCGTGCAGCAGGTCCCACAGGTGCGCGTGGAAGGGGACGAACTGGTTGCCGAGGTCGTTGACGTCGCGCGTCCGCGGCCCGAACGGGTACTGGCCGGCGATCGCGTCGCCGAGGCAGAAGGACAGAGCCGTCACGCACGCGGCGATCAGTGCCGCACGCAGGCGGTCTGCCCCACGCAGGGGAACATCCTCAAATGCCATGGGTTCCCCCGGTACGCATGAATCCGTGATGGTCGCCGAATCCTAGGCACCGTCATACGACCGGATGGTGTCCGTAGTCCTGCCGCGCAGTGAACGCAGTGTCCCCGGCCGGTAATGAGACCGGCCGGGGACAAGAAGGGCGAACGGATCATCCGATCAGACGCCGACCACCTCGTGCTCGTCGCTGTCGGCGCGCACCGCGGGTGCGGTCTCCAGGTTCTTCCGCAACTGCTCGCCCTCGACGTCGACGTTCGGCAGCGCGCGCTGCAGCCACCCGGGCAGCCACCATGCGGCCCGGCCCAGGAGCGCCAGCACCGCCGGGACGATCGTCATTCTGACGATGAACGCGTCGAAGGCGACCGCGATGGCCAGGCCGAATCCCATCATCTTGATCATCGATTCCGACGATCCGATGAATCCGGCGAAGACGCTGATCATGATGACCGCGGCGGCCGACACCACCCGGGCGCCGTGGGTGAATCCGGTGACGACGGCCTGCCGCGGCGACTCGCCGTGGACGTACGCCTCCCTCATCCGGGTGACCAGGAACACCTCGTAGTCCATGGCCAGTCCGAACACCACACCGATCATGAAGATCGGCATCATGCTCATGATCGGACCGGTCTGCTCGACGCCGATGAGGCCGGCCAGCCACCCCCACTGGAAGACGGCCACCACCGCGCCGAGCGCGGCCAGCACCGACAGCAGGAAGCCCAGCGCCGCCTTCAACGGCACCAGCACCGACCGGAACACGATCATCAGCAGCAGGAACGCGAGGCCGACCACCAGCGCCAGGTAGGGCACCAGCGCGTCGTTCAGCCGCTGCGAGACGTCGATGTTCATCGCGGTCGTCCCGGTGACCAGCACGTCGGCGCCGGTCGACTCGCTGAACTCGTTCGCATGACCGCGGATGGTGTGCACCAGGTTCTCGGTCTGCGCGCTGCTCGGCTTCGAGGCGGGGACAACGGTGAGCGTCGCGGTGTCACCCTTGGTGTTGAACGCCGGAGTGGTCACCGTCTTGACGTCGGGGAATCCTGTGATCGTCTGCTTGATGCGCTCCGCGGCCTGATGCGGCTGGTCGCTGTGCGCGGCGTCGACCACGACCATCAGCGGCCCGTTGAAGCCGGGCCCGAAGCCGTCCGACAGCATGTCGTACGCCTTGCGCTGCGTGGTGCTGACCGGCTGCGAGCCGTCGTCGGGCAGGCCGAGCTGCATTCCGGTCATGGGCAGGGCCGCCAGCCCGAGCGCGACGACGCCGGCGAGCAGGAACGGTATGCGCCGGCGGACAACCAGCCGCGCCCAGCGCGTCCCCATGTTGGGCTTGTCCGTGTCCCGGGCACGGCCCTTGCGCACCTTGCGGGTGAGCACCTTGGGGCCGGCGAAGCCGAGCAGCGCGGGGAT
>WRCZ01000080.1 GCA_009783685.1 Actinomycetes bacterium | reverse complement strand
GTCGATGACGTTCTGGATCTCGCCCATGAAGCGGGTCAGGATGCGGTTGCCGACGAATGCCGGGGCGTCCTTCACCCGTACCGCGGTCTTCTTCAGCTTCTTGGCGACCGCGAACGCGGTGGCCAGCGACGCGTCGTCGGTGCCCTCGCCCCGCACGATCTCCAGCAGCGGCAGCACCGCCACCGGGTTGAAGAAGTGGAAGCCGACGACCCGCTCGGGGTGCTCCAGCTTCGCGGCCATCTCCGTCACCGACAGCGAGGAGGTGTTGGTGGCCAGCACGGCGTCCGGCCGGACCACGGCCTCCAGTTCGGCGAAGACCTGCTGCTTGACGCCCATCTCCTCGAAGACGGCCTCGATCACGAAGTCCGCGTCGCCGAACGCGGTCGCCTTGTCCAGGTGACCGGTCACCAGCGCCTTGAGGCGGTTGGCCTTGTCCTGGCCGACCCGGCCCTTGGCGAGCAGCTTGTCGATCTCGCCGTGCACGTAGCCGACGCCCTTGTCGATCCGCTGCTGGTCGATGTCGGTCAGCACGACCGGCACCTCCAGGCGGCGGGCGAACAGCAGCGCCAGCTGCGAGGCCATCAGGCCCGCGCCGACCACGCCGACCTTGGTCACCGGGCGGGCCAGCGCCTTGTCCGGGGCGCCCGCCGGACGCTTGCCGCGCTTCTGCACCAGGTTGAAGGCGTAGATGCCGCTGCGCAGCTCGCCGCCCATGATCAGGTCGGCCAGCGCGTGGTCCTCGGCGTCGAAGCCCTGGCGCAGGTCGCCGTTCCTCGCCGCGTCGATGATGTCCAGCGCCCGGTAGGCGGCCGGGGCCGCACCGTGCACCTTGCCGTCGGCGATGAACCGGCCGCGGGCCACCGCCTGGTCCCACGCCTCGCCGCGGTCGACCTCGGCGCGGACCACCTCGGTCTCGCCGCGGAGCACCGAAGCGGTCCAGGCCAGCGACTGCTCCAGGAAGTCCGCGGCCTCGAACAGCGCGTCGGCGATGCCCAGTTCGCGTACCTGGGCGCCCTTGAGCTGGCGGTTCTGGTTGAGCGAGTTCTCGATGATCACGGTGACCGCGCGGTCCGCGCCGATCAGGTTCGGCAGCAGCGTGCAGCCGCCCCAGCCGGGGACCAGGCCGAGGAAGACCTCGGGCAGCGAGAACGCCGGCACCGAGGAGGACACCGTGCGGTAGGTGCAGTGCAGGCCGACCTCGACGCCGCCGCCCATGGCCGCGCCGTTGTAGTACGCGAAGGTCGGCACCGCCAGCGACGCCAGCCGCCGGAAGACCGCGTGGCCGCCCTGGCCGATGGCCAGCGCGTCCTCGTGCCGCTTGAGCAGCTCGACGCCCTTGAGGTCGGCGCCGACGGCGAAGATGAACGGCTTGCCGGTCACGCCGGCACCGACGATCTCGCCGGCCGCCGCCTCCTTCTCGACCTGGTCGATCGCGGCGTCGAGGTTCGCCAGCGACTGCGGCCCGAAGGTGGTCGGCTTGGTGTGGTCCAAGCCGTTGTCCAGGGTGATCAGGGCGAAGCGCCCCGCACCGCCGGGCAGGTCCAGGTGGCGGACCTCGGCCGCGGTGACGACCTCACCGGGGAACAGCTCGGCCGCACCCTTCAGCAGTTCTGCGGTCGTGCTCATTTCTCCCCCTCGAAGTGCGGGTTCTCCCAGATGACCGTGCCGCCCATGCCGAAGCCGACGCACATGGTGGTGATGCCGTAGCGGACGTGCGGCTGCTCCTCGAACTGCCGCGCCAGCTGCGTCATCAGGCGCACTCCCGAGGACGCCAGCGGGTGGCCGAACGCGATCGCGCCGCCGTACTGGTTGACCCGCGGGTCGTCGTCGGCGATGCCGTAGTGGTCGAGCAGCGACAGGACCTGGACGGCGAACGCCTCGTTGATCTCGAAGAGGCCGATGTCGTCGATCGTCAGGCCGGCCTTCGCCAGCGCCTTCTCGGTCGCCGGCACCGGGCCGATGCCCATCACCTCGGGCTCGACGCCGGCGAAGGCGTACGCCACCAGGCGCATCTTCACCGGCAGGCCCAGCTCCTGGGCGACGTCCTCGGCGGCCAGCAGCGAGGCGGTGGCGCCGTCGTTGAGGCCGGCGGCGTTGCCCGCGGTGATCCGGCCGTGCGGGCGGAACGGGGTCTTCAGGCCGGCCAGCTGCTCCAGCGTGGTGCCCGGGCGCATCGGCTCGTCGGCGGTGGCCAGGCCCCAACCGGTCTCGCCCGCCTCGGCGTTGGTGCGGCGGACCGCGATCGGCACCAGGTCCTGCTGGATGCTGCCGTTCGCGTACGCCTTCGCGGCCTTCTCCTGGCTGCGCACCGAGTAGGCGTCGGCGCGCTCCTTGGTCAGGTGCGGGAAGCGGTCGTGCAGGTTCTCCGCGGTCATGCCCATGAACAGCGCGGACTCGTCGACGAGCTTCTCCGAGACGAACCGCGGGTTGGGGTCGACGCCCTCGCCCATCGGGTGCCGGCCCATGTGCTCGACGCCGCCGGCGACCACCACGTCGTACGCGCCGAAGGCGATGCCGCCCGCGGTGGTGGTGACCGCGGTCATCGCGCCCGCGCACATCCGGTCGATGGAGAAGCCGGGGACGGTCGTCGGCAGACCGGCCAGGATGCCGGCGGTCCGGCCGAGGGTCAGGCCCTGGTCGCCGATCTGCGTGGTCGCGGCGACCGCGACCTCGTCGATGCGGGCCGGGTCCAGGCCGGGGTTGCGGCGCAGCAGCTCCCGGATGCACTTGATCACCAGATCGTCGGCGCGGGTCTCGTGGTAGATGCCCTTCGGGCCCGCCTTGCCGAACGGCGTGCGGACGCCGTCGACGAAGACGACGTCCCTTCCGGTACGAGGCACGATGGCTCCTTCGTTGTGTTCGCTTGCCCCCGGGCGCTCGTGCCCGGTGCCGACAGTCGACCGTGCTCACGCTCGCACCTCGCGCACCGCGCGCGGTTCTCCCGCCCCGCACCGGCGCGCCGTGCGGCCGGCCACCGGCGTGCCCGGGGGAGGGCACAGCGAGGCGGCGACCGCCGCCCGGCGAAGAGCGAGCGCTTGCTCACAGGTCATGCTACTCATGGGTAACCCATGTGCACAGTCTTACCCGCGGAAGCGGTACACGTCACACGTCAACCGGAGTTACCGACGGTCACCCCTCGGTCGGGCGGGCTCCCAGGGCCTTGGTGAGCAGCGGTGTCGTCAGCTGGACCTGCCAGGGACGCGCGCCCAGGGTGGCGAGCGTGTCGGCCACCAGCTCGGGGGTCGGCTCGGACGGCGGCGACCAGCACAGCCGCCGGACCGTGTCCGGCGAGATCAGGTTCTCCTGGGGCAGGTTCAGCTCCTCCGCGAGCGCGGAGACCGCGGCGCGGGCCGCCGACAGCCGGGCGGCCGCCACCGGGTCCTTGTCCGCCCAGGCGCGCGGCGGCGGGGGGCCGGTGTACGCGGCGGTCTGCTGCGGCAGCTCCCGCTCCGGCAGCGCCCGCGCACGGTCGATCGCGGCCTGCCACTGCTCCAGCTGCCGCCGTCCCATCCGGTGCCCGAAGCCCTGCAGCGCGGCGAGCGCGTGGACGTTGGCCGGCGGTTCCAGCGCCGCGGCGACGATCGCGGCGTCGGTCAGCACCCGGCCGGGGGAGACGTCCCGCTCCCGGGCGGCATGGTCCCGCGCCAGCCACAGCTCCCGCACCACGGCGATCTGGCGCCGCCGCCGGACCTTGTGCATCCCGGAGGTGCGGCGCCACGGGTCGACGCGCGGCGCCGGCGGCGGGGCGGCCGCGATGGCCGCGAACTCCTGCAGCGCCCAGTCCAGCTTCCCCTGCGCGCGCAGGTCCTCCTCCAGCGCGTCGCGCAGGTCGACCAGCAGCTCGACGTCCAGCGCGGCGTACCGCAGCCACGGGTCCGGCAGCGGCCGGGTGGACCAGTCGACCGCCGAGTGGCCCTTCTCCAGGGCGAACCCGAGGACGTTCTCCACCATGGCGCCGAGGCCGACCCGGGCGAACCCGGCCAGCCGCCCGGCGAGTTCGGTGTCGAACAGCGAGGTGGGCCGCATGCCCAGCTCGTCCAGGCACGGCAGGTCCTGGGTGGCGGCGTGCAGCACCCACTCCGTGCCGGCGAGCACCTCGCCCAGCGCGGTCAGGTCGGGGCATGCGACGGGGTCGATCAGCGCGGTCCCTGCTCCGGCCCGGCGCAGCTGGACCAGATAGGCCCGCTGGCCGTAGCGGTAGCCGGAGGCGCGCTCGGCATCGACGGCGACCGGGCCGGAGCCCGCGGCGAAGGCCGCAACGACGTCGTCCAGGGCCTCCGGGCCGGCGGTGACCGGCGGGATCCCCTCGCGCGGGTCCAGCAGCGGGACCGGCGCCGAAGTTGCTGGGGATGCGGGTTCTCTGGCGTCGGTCACCTGTCAAGGCTACCCGTGCCGGGCCGGTCGCGCGGAGATCCACAGGACTGTCCGCCCGGCCGCGACGCGCGCGACCGCCGGCGGAACGTTCCGCCGGCGGTCGCGCGTCGTGCCCCTGGGGTCAGTGGATGATGCCGGTGCGCAGCGCCACCGCGACCATCCCCGCCCGGTCGCCGGTGCCGAGCTTGCGGGCGATGCGCGCCAGGTGGCTCTTGACGGTCAGCGCCGACAGGCCCATGGACACGCCGATCGCCTTGTTCGACTGGCCCTCCGCGACCAGTCGTAGCACCTCGACCTCGCGCCCGGACAACTCCCGGTAGCCGTTGCCGGGGTGGCCCTGGGCGCCGGGCGGGCGGCGTTGCATCCGGGCCGCGGTGGCGCCGAGCGGGGCGAGCCCCGGCCGGCCGGCCAGCGCGCCCGCGGTGTTGCGGGTGCCGGTGACGACATAGCCCTTGACGCCGCCGGCGAGGGCGTTGCGCACCGCGCCGATGTCGTCGGCGGCGGAGAGCGCCAGGCCGTTGGGCCAGCCTGCCGCGCGCGTCTCGGCGAGCAGGGTCAGGCCCGAGCCGTCGGGCAGATGGACGTCGGCGACGCAGATGTCGCGGGGGTTACCGACCCGGGGACGGGCCTCGGCGATCGACGAGGCCTCGATCACATCGCGAACCCCGAGAGCCCACAGGTGTCGGGTGACAGTGGAGCGGACGCGGGGGTCGGCCACGACGACCATGGCCGTCGGCTTGCTGGGACGGTAGGCGACCAGGCTCGTGGGCTGCTCGAGAAGAACGGACACCGGGCCTCCTGTGGCAAAGGGGACTGAAACGGTCACAGTCTCCTTCGGCAGCAATTGCTCCGGCCTTTAGGGAAAGATCACGATTTATTGAGTGGCATTTCCGGCAAATCGGACGCCCGATCGAACGGGTGGTCTCCCCGGGCACACCCGTGCGGCACGCCCCGCCGCACCGGCCGGACGGACCGGGGGAATCGGAGGGCGCCGGAGCCGGCGGAACCGCCGTCAGCTGCGGCGCTTCGGGAGCGGCAGGACGCCGCCGACCCCGCGCACCGACGACTCGGGGCCGTCCCACGGCGGCAGGCCCGCGCACGCGCACAGCAGATCGCACCAGGCGGCGAGATGGGCCGCCGCGTCCGCGGCGGACGCCGGCGTCCAGGACGCCCGGACCTCGATCTGCGTGTCGTCGGAACGGTCGGCGAGCCCGCCGAAGTAGTGCGAGGACGCGCGCGAGACCGTGCCGCTCGGGTCGTGGTAGGCGGCGCCGCGGGCGGCCAGCGCGCCGGTCAGCCAGGACCAGCTCACCTCGGGCAGCAGCGGATCGCCGGCCATCTCCGGCTCCAGCTCCGCCCTGGCCAGGGTGACCAGCCGGAACTCGCCGTGCCAGGCGTCGTGCCCGCCGGGCTCGTGCAGCAGCACCAGGCGGCCGTCGGCCAGCTCCTCGCCGTCCGACAGGACGGTGGCCTCCAGCGCGTAGGCGAAGGGCGCGAGCCGGCGCGGCGCCGCGGTCTCCTCGATGCGGACCCCGGGCCGTACCCGAGCCGCACGCAGCGCCTCGACCGCCTGACGGAAGGAGAAGGGTGCCTCGTCGTCCAGGTGCCCGGTAACCGCTGCCATGCCCGGAAGGGTAAGCGTCTTCGGCGCGCTCCGCCCGCACCAACACCGCTTTCTTGACGGCGTCTCAGGCCATGGACGTGCCCTTTCGGCCAGGCCCGGCCGTACTGCCGCCCCGGGGCCCCTGCGGCGGCCCCCGGGGGCGGCGCGGGGCGTGGGTGGCGCCGTGGGAGGATCGGGGGGTGAGTGCGCACCAGCAGACCGCTGCTTCCCCCTTCATCCGCGCCTGCCGGGGCGAGTCCGTGCCCCACACCCCGGTGTGGTTCATGCGGCAGGCCGGGCGTTCGCTGCCCGAGTACCTGAAGGTCCGCGAGGGCGTCCCGATGCTCGAGTCCTGCATGCGGCCGGAACTCGTCACCGAGATCACCCTGCAGCCGGTGCGCCGCCACGGCGTGGACGCCGCCGTCTACTTCAGCGACATCGTCGTGCCGCTGAAGGCGATCGGCATCGACCTGGACATCAAGCCCGGCGTCGGCCCGGTCGTGGCCGACCCGGTCCGCACGCGCGCCGACCTGGCGCGGCTGCGCCCCCTCGAACCCGATGACGTCTCCTACGTCACCGAGGCCGTCGGGATGCTCACCGCCGAGCTGGGCGCCACCCCGCTCATCGGCTTCACCGGCGCGCCCTTCACGCTGGCCAGCTACCTCATCGAGGGCGGCCCGTCGCGGACCTACGAGCACACCAAGGCGATGATGTACGGCGAGCCCGAGCTGTGGGCCGACCTCGTCGACCGCCTCGCGGACATCGCCGCCGCGTTCCTGACCGTGCAGATCGAGGCCGGCGCCAGCGCCGTCCAGGTCTTCGACTCCTGGGCCGGCGCCCTCGCGCCCGCCGACTACCGGCGTTACGCGATGCCCGCCTCGGCGAAGGTGTTCGACGCGGCCGCCGGCTACGGCGTCCCCCGCATCCACTTCGGCGTCGGCACCGGCGAGCTGCTCGGCCTGATGGGCGAGGCCGGCGCGGACGTCGTCGGCGTCGACTGGCGGGTGCCGCTGGACGAGGCGGCCCGCCGGGTCGGCCCCGGAAAGGCCCTGCAGGGCAACCTCGACCCGGCGGTGCTGTTCGCCCCGACCGCGGCCGTCGAGACCAAGGCCCAGGAGGTGCTGGACGCCGCCGCGGCCGCCGGAACCGGCCATGTCTTCAACCTCGGCCACGGCGTGATGCCCAACACCCCTCCGGACGCCCTGACCCGCCTCGTCGACTTCGTGCACCGGGCGACCGCGGTCTGAACCGCGGCCGCCCGCACACCGGTCCGCCCGCCTGCTATCCGGCAGGCGGCGGCCCGTCCGGCTCCTCGGGCGCCGCTTCCCCGGCCGCCCGCTTCCCGCCCGCGGCCCCCGGGTACGCCGGGAGCGTCGGGCTCGGCACCCGCGGCGCGTCTCCTTCCGGCCCGCTCCCTTCCGGCGCGCGGCGGGCCGGCACCCGCAGCGACGAGTGCGCGACCCGGCGGGCCGCCGGGTCGCCCGGCAGCCAGCGGCGCACCAGCCGGTAACCGGACCAGAGCAGCAGCGCCAGCAGCGCGAACGGCAGCACCACGGCGGCCACCACCAGCACCCCCCGCAGCGTCACGTAGAAGCCGTGCCAGCCGTGCTGCAGTCCGTGCCCGACGGCCGTCCAGAACCCGTCGTGCTTCTTGGGGGCCGGGTGGGCCGGCGCGGCCTTCACCGGCGGCTCGACCAGGTGCAGGCTGATCGTCGCCAGGTTCGTCCGGGACTTCAGCTCGTCCTGCTGCGCCTCCAGGGACTCCAGCGCCGACTCGCGGGTGCTCAGCTCGCTCTCCAGCGACACCACGTCGTTGAGGCTCGACGCGCGGTCCATCAGCGCCCGCACCCGCGCCACGCTCGCCTGCTGCGACGAGATCCGGCTCTGCACGTCCACCACCTGGCCGGTGACGTCCTCGACGTTCACGGTGCGTGCGAGGAGGGTGCCGAGACCGGCCAGCCGCACCAGCACGGCGTCGTAGGCCGAGGCCGGGACCCGCAGCTGGATCGTGGACTCCGCGTGCCCGCGGGCGTCGACCGTGGTGTCCTCGTCGCCCGCGTAGCCGCCGGCGTCCGCGGCCATGGTGCGCGCGGCGTCCAGCTGCCGCTCCACTTGCGGGGTGCGCACGGTCAGGTGGGCGGTGCGCGCGAGATACGTAGGAGCCGCGGGAGCCGCCGAGGGCGCCTTCGGCGGGGCCGCCGTCCTGCCGCTGTCAGAGCTGGTGCCGCTGCCGGAGCCGCTGCCCGTCGTGCCGGGTGTGGCGGCGTCATTGCCGCTGTTGCCGGGCGCGGCCTTGGCGGCCGAGCCGCCGTCGGCCCGCTGCGCGGAAGCCGCGTCGCTCTTGCCCGAGTTGCTGCCGGAGCTGCTGCTGCAGCCGGCGACGGCCAGCGCCGCGGCCAGCAGCAGCCCGCCGGCCGCGGCGGCGGTACGCCGCCGTCTCCCGTGCCGCCGGGCGGCGCCCGGCCCTGCCTTCGTTACGAGTGTCGACATCAAATCCCCCCGGGATATGGGCCGTTGGAACGGTGATGCCGGTTGGACGTGCGCGCCGTGACGCGGGTTGCCGGTACCCGGTCCCGAAGGGGTCACGTTCGGAACTCGATCCGGCGTCTGAGACAGTGGGGACATGAGCCAGACGCACCGCCCGAACGTCCCCGGGCAGGCACCGGGAGGCGCCCCCGACGCGGGGCACGTGGTGGTCGTCGGCGGCGGGATCTCCGGGCTCGCCGCCGCGTACGACCTGGCCGGGGCGGGGGTCGCGGTGACGCTGCTGGAGGCGTCCGAGCGGCTCGGCGGCAAGCTGCACGCCGACGAGATCGCCGGCGTCCCGGTGGACCTGGGCGCCGAGTCGCTGCTGGCCCGGCGGCCGGAGGCCGTCGAGCTGGCCCGCGAGGTGGGCCTGGCCGACGACCTGGAACCGCCCGCCGTGCTCGGCGCCAAGCTGTGGACCCGCGGCCGGCTGCGGCCGATGCCGCCCGGAAGCGTCATGGGCGTGCCCGCCGACCTCGGCCCGCTCGCCGCCTCCGGGGTGCTGTCCGCCCCCGGACTGGCCCGCATCCCGCTCGACCATGTGCTGCCCCGCACCGAGGTCGGCGAGGACGTGGCCGTCGGCGCGTACGTGGCCGCCCGGCTCGGCCGCGAGGTCGTCGACCGGCTCGTCGACCCGCTGCTCGGCGGCGTCTACGCCGGCGACGCCTACGAGATCTCGCTGCGCGCGGCGATCCCGCAGCTGTTCTCCGCCGCCCGCGACGGCCGGTCGCTGATCGAGGCGGCCCGCGGCCTCCAGCGCAAGGCCGCCGCCGCGCGCCAGACCGGGCCGGTCTTCAACGGCATCCGCGGCGGCGTCGGCCGCCTCCCCGTCGCCGTCGCCGACGCCTGCCGGGCCGCCGGCGTGACCGTCGAGACCGGCGCCGCGGTGCGCGAGCTGCGCCGCAGCGGACCGCACGGCTGGCAGGTCGTGCTCGCCGACCGGACCCTGACCGCCGACGCCGTGGTGGTCGCCGCGCCCGCGCCCGCCGCCGCCCGGCTGCTCGCCGCCGAGGCACCCGCCGCCGCGGCCGAGCTGAGCGCCGTCGAGTACGCCGGCATGGCCCTGGTGACGATGGCCTTCCGCCGCCGGGACGTGCACCAGCTCCCGGTCGGCAGCGGCTTCCTGGTGCCGCCGGTCGACGGCCGCACCATCAAGGCGTCGACCTTCTCCAGCCACAAGTGGGGCTGGCTCGACAAGGCCGGCGGCGACACGTTCGTGCTGCGCACCTCGGTCGGCCGCTTCGGCAACGAAGCCGATCTGGCCTGGGACGACACCGACCTGGTGCGGTTGTCCCGGGAGGACCTCGGGGAGGCGGTCGGGCTGCGCGCCGCACCCGTCGCCGCCCGGGTCACCCGCTGGGACGCCGGCCTGCCCCAGTACGCCGTCGGGCACGTGGGCCGCGTCGCGCGGATCCGCGAGCAGGTCGGCAAGCTGCCCGGCCTGGCCGTCTGCGGCGCCGTGTACGACGGCGTGGGCATTCCGGCGTGCGTCGGCAGCGGCCGGCGGGCGGCACGCGAGGTGCTGGGGACCCTGGTGCCGGGCACCGGGGACGGCGCGGGAGAATAGCCGCATGACCGACTCGACTTCCGCCCCCGAAGCCGCTGCCAAGGCGCCCAACGCGGGCAAGAAGGCCAAGGACCTCAACGAGGTCATCCGCTACACGCTCTGGTCGGTGTTCCGGCTGCGATCCGTGCTGCCGGAGGACCGTAGCGGGTGGGCGGACGAGGTGGACGAGCTGTTCGCGCAGCTCGCCGCGAAGGACGTCACCATCCGCGGCACGTACGACCTGTCCGGCCTGCGCGCCGACGCCGACGTGATGATCTGGTGGCACGCGGAGACCGCGGACGCCCTTCAGGAGGCCTACAACCTCTTCCGCCGCACCCGGCTGGGCCGCCAGCTGGAGCCGGTGTGGTCCAACATGGCGCTGCACCGCCCGGCCGAGTTCAACAAGTCGCACATCCCGGCGTTCCTCGCCGACGAGACGCCGCGCAACTACGTGAGCGTGTACCCGTTCGTGCGGTCGTACGACTGGTACCTGCTGCCCGACGAGGACCGGCGGCGGATGCTCGCCGACCACGGCAAGATGGCGCGCGGCTACCCCGACGTGCGGGCCAACACCGTGGCCTCGTTCTCGCTCGGCGACTACGAGTGGATCCTCGCCTTCGAGGCCGACGAGCTGCACCGCATCGTCGACCTGATGCGGCACCTGCGCGGCTCCGAGGCCCGCCGCCACGTCCGCGAGGAGATCCCCTTCTACACCGGCCGCCGCCGCTCCGTCGCGGAGATCGTCGCCGGCCTCGCCTGACCCGGACCTGACCCGGACCTGATCCGGCCCTGATCCGACGGCCCTCGCCTCTGCGGCGGCAGAGCCACCGCAGAGGCACTGCCGACGTCAGGGGCGCAGGGCGGGGTGGTCGGCGACCACGGTGCACGAACCCGGGGCGATCTCGGTGAACCCGGCGTCCCGGACGACGGGCAGCCCCGACTCCGTCAGCCGCGTCCAGTCGGCGGGCGCCGCGGTCCGCACGGCGAGCCGGAAACCGTCCTCGGCCCAGGCATTCCGCTGCGCCTGCGACAGCTCCCACCACGCCAGCTGGGCGCCGTGGCCCGCCTGCGCCATCGCCTTGCCCGCGGACATGGCCACCCCCGGGTTCATCCACAGCACCGGGATCCCCGGCTCGGGCACCGCCGGCGGCGCCGGGTCGTCCAGCTCCGTGCCGGACACCTGGAGCTTCGCCAGGTCCTTCGGCCACCCGTCGAGCGGCACCGGCGGGAACACCCGCACCTCGGCCGCGTCACCCGTGACGGTGATTCCCGGCAGCGCCTCGGCCCGCCGCCACTCCGCGCCCCGCGCGCGCCGCACCACCTTGCGGATCCGGGCGTCCTGCCAGTCCCGCACGGCCTGCGCCCACTCCCCGTCCTGCGCGGTCGCCCGCTCGTCGGCCAGCAGCGTCAGCACCGCGCGCGCCGCCGTCTCCAGCGCGTCCGTCCGGCCGGGCGGGGCGTCCCGCTCGATGCGGACGACGAGCGGCAGCACGAACTGCGGGGCCGCGTCGCGGTCCGCCGCCTCGTGCTGGAAGGGGCTGCTGGTACTGGGTTCGACAGGCGTACTCACGTGCCAAGTCTGCCATCCGCGGCTTCCGCGCCCCGGGCGGCGTGGGTGAGGATGGGCCCGTGCGACAGGACGGGGACGGGCCCGCGGACGGGCCCTACGGCGAGCGGGCCGGGGACGGCGGGCTGCGGCTCGACGAGGTGGGGCGGCGCTACGGGCTCCGCGGGCCGTGGGTGCTGCGCGACGTGGCGCTGGCCGCGCCGCCCGGCGCCGTGGTCCGGGTCGAGGGCCCGAACGGCAGCGGCAAGTCGACGCTGCTGCGGATCGTCGCGGGCGTCGACCGTCCCACCACCGGTCGCGTCACCGGCCGGCCCGCCGGTGGCACCGCGTACGTGCCGGAGCGCTTCCCGCCCGCGCTGCCCTTCCCGGTGCTGCGCTACCTCACGCACATGGGCGCGGTGCGCGGCCTGAGCGCGCAGGAGGCCCGCACGCGTGCCCGCGGGTGGCTCGAACGCTTCGGCATCACCGGGTACGCCGGCACCCCGCTCGACGAACTGTCCAAGGGCACCTGCCAGAAGGTCGCGGTCGCCCAGGCCCTGCTCGCCGACCCCCTGCTGCTGGTCCTGGACGAGGCATGGACCGGCCTGGACACCGGCGCCCGCGCCGTGCTCGACGACGCCGTACGGGAACGGGCCGCCGCCGGAGCGACCGTCTTCTTCGTCGACCACGACCCCCAGCGCCTCGCGCACGACGCCACCGCCGTCCTCCGCGTCGACCCCGGCCAGGCACCCGTGCTCGCCGCCCGCCGTGCAACGGCCCTGCGCGAGAACGCCGTTGTGGACGGCGGGACCGGGGCGCCGCTCCCTTCGGACCCGGCGCCCGACCTTCCGGACGAGGGCGCGCAGGGTGCGTCGGGGCAGAGCGCGTCCGGCACTGCGGTCCTCACCGGGGCGAACGCGGACGCCGGGCAGCCGCTTGCCGGCTCCGCCGGCACGGTCGTGATCGAGGCGGTGGGCGGGGGAGAAGTCCCCGCCGCGGCAGCGGAGTTGCGGGTCGTCCGGGAGGGCGGGGTCGTGCGCGGCACGGTGCCGGCCGGGCGGTCCGACGCGGTGCTGCGCGCGCTGCTGGAGGCCCGGCCGCCCTGGCACATCACCTCTGTCAGGACCGCCGCGCCCCGCATGCCGTCGCCGCCGGCCGCGCCCGCTGCCGCCCGGCGTCCCGCAACCACCGTGCCCGGACCGGCCGTTCGCGCCGGCCGTACCGGCGCGGTGCTGCGTTACCAGCTCGACCTGCTGCTGCGTTCCCACCGGTGGCTGCCGCCGCTGATCTTCTACGGCGCCGTGATGGCGATCGGCATCGCGGGCGGCGAGCCGCTGCTCGGCTCCCTCGGCTACGCGGCGGCCCTGCTGCTGCCGGTGGCCGCGTGGACGGTGCGGGTCTGCGTGACCGGCGAGCCGGCGGCGGCGCGTGCCTGCGTCGCCGCCGCGGTCGGACCCGCGCGGGTGCAGCGGGCGGCGCTGGCGGCCGCGGCCGCGGCCTCCGGGGTGCTCGGCCTGGCCGGGACGGCCGTCGTCGCCGCGGTCAGCGGACCGCACGCCGACGACCTGCACACCGCCGTGCCGGTCGGGCCGGCGGCGGTGGCCGGGGCGATGGCCGCCGCGGTCTCCGTCCTGCTGGGGACGGCGGTCGGCGCGCTGACCAACCCGCCGCTGGTGCGCGGTGGCGGCTGGCCGATCCTGGTCACCGCGATCGCCGCCGGGGCCGTCCTGATCGTCTCCGGATCTCCCGCGCAGGCCGCCGTCACCGGCCTGGTCACCGGCTCCCGCACCGGCACCGTCCACTACCCGCTGCCGGCCCTCCTGGCCGCGGCGGCCGCCGCCTTCGCCGCCACCCGCCTCTCCGCCTGGGCCGCCAGCCGCCTCACCCCGTGACCGCGACCGGGCCCCTGGGCACGACCGGGGCGGCCGGCCTCAGCGGCTCCGGAAGTAGTCGCCGGCCTGCTGCCGTAGCTCGGCGGAACCCACGGCCATGACGAAGGGCCTGTTGCTTCCCGGGGCCGGGCTCAGTACGAGCGAGGGCCCGGCCTCCGTCCTGGAGTGCTGTGCCGCGGGGGAGTCGTAGGTGGCGACCCACGACCGGTCGCTGCAGAACAGCTCGGCGAACCGTTCGCCGGGGCCGCTGGCGCGCGAGCTCGCGGAACCGTACGGCCCGCCGGGCGGGGAGCCCGCGGCGGCGGAAGGTGAGGTGTCGGGGGGCGACGGCCGGCTCGCCGTCAGCTGCAACCGGACCCGGTCCTGGCCCCCGGCGGCCACGACGAGCAGACCGCATCCGGAGGCCGTCGTGTAGGCGACGAGATGCTCCGAGCCCACTTCCGCCTCGCCGATCACCCGGCCCCGGTCCTCGGTGACGGCCGTGTCGGCGACGTCGGACACCGTCCCGGCCGGTTGCACCCGGGGAAGGTCGGCGAGCAGGTGCTGGGCGGTCCTGGGGGCCTCCGCGACGCGCGGGCCGACCGGATCCCCCCAGCAGGCGGTGCACGCCGCCAGAACGGCGATGCCGAGAACCGCGGACTTGATGTGACGGAAGGTGGTGCGCACCGCGATTCCCCCTCGACGGTCCGGCCGGTCGGGCCGGGCACCGCAGCCTATCGAGGGGCGGCACCGCATGGGTCTGAATTAACTCGTCCGGTTCGTCCGGTCTTTCGCTTCCGCGGGGGACTCCGGCGCGGACCCGGCGGGCGTCTCCTCGGGCTGGAGGCCGGGGCGGAGGCCGATCCTGGCGACGAGGGCGGCCGCCGCCATGATGCCGGCCATGACGTAGAAGACGGTGCGCGTCGAGTACGCGAAGTCCACGCGCACGTAGTGCGGGACGGACGCGGTGCCGGACGGCGCGGAGTGGGACTGCGCGAGGGCGTGGGCCTGGGACGACGCCTGGGAGGCGGGGACGCCGTGCGCGATCAGCGACGTCCGCAGGCGCGACTCGAAGACGGCCACCGAGATCG
>WRCZ01000079.1 GCA_009783685.1 Actinomycetes bacterium | reverse complement strand
TGGACGTGGCGGTCCAGCGGGTGGCCGGCTCCGCCGATGCCACCGTCGGCGACCCGAGCATGGAGGTGAGCTGGGACGACGGCGCCACCTGGGCGCCCGTCACGGTCCACCCGGCCAACGGGCAGTCGGCGCCGCATGCCGATCTGACCGCCCCGGTCGGCGCGTCCTTCGCGACCATCCGCGCCAAGGTCACGGCGAGCGACGGCAGTTCGCTGACCCAGACCGTCACCCGGGCGTTCGGCGTCGCCTCGCCGCGGTGACCCGTCCGGGCGGCTGATCCCGGGCCGCCCTCTCCGGCAACCGGCAGCACTCCGCGGCCGCCCCCTGTTCCCCCTGGTCCTGCGACGCCCACCGCGGCTCGCAGGACCAGGGGCCCATCCCGTCAGCTCCCCACCCTCAGGAGGGAACGTCTTGGCGACACTCGATGACCGTTCACGAAAGGGGCTCAGACGGCTGCTGGGCGTCGCGGCGACCGCTGCGACGCTCGCGCTGACCGTCCAGCTCCCGGCGCAGGCCGCGCCCGGAGCCGCGTCCGGGCACACGGCGGCGGCCGGCACGCAGCAGTCCGCCGCCGCGAGCAAGTCGACACCGGCGGTGAAGACCACCGCGCACCCGTCGCACCGTCTCTGCGCGCACTCCAAGAACCCGGCGCAGGCATCGTGTTCCGCGGTGGAGCGGGACGACGTCGTGCAGAGCAAGGCGCAGGTCAGGGCCAACGCCGACGCCGTGCCCTCCGGGTTCGGCCCGGCGGACCTTCAGGCCGCCTACAACCTGCCGTCGACCGGCGGCGCGGGGCAGACGGTCGCGATCGTCGACGCGTACGACGATCCGAACGCGGAGTCCGAACTCGCCGCGTACCGGCAGCAGTACGGGCTGCCGGCGTGCACCACCGCCAATGGCTGCTTCACCAAGCTCGACCAGCGCGGCGGCACCAAGTACCCGACGGCCAACTCCAGTTGGGCCGGGGAGATCGCGCTCGACATCCAGATGGTCAGCGCGATCTGCCCCGACTGCAAGATCATGCTGGTGGAGGCGGACAGCGCCTCGATGGACAACCTCGGCACCGCGGTGGACACCGCCGTCGCCCAGGGCGCCGGGTTCGTCTCCAACAGCTACGGCGGGGCCGAGGATCCCTCCGACCCGCAGGCGGACTCCGCGTACTACGACCACCCGGGCGTCGTGATCACCGCCAGCTCCGGTGACGACGGCTACGGGGTGAGCTACCCCGCGGCCTCACCGTTGGTGACCGCGGTCGGCGGCACCTCGCTGGCGCGCGACGACTCCTCCGCCCGCGGCTGGTCGGAGTCCGCGTGGAGCGGCGCCGGCAGCGGCTGCTCGCACTACGGGACGAAGCCGGCCGTCCAGACCGACAGCGGCTGCGCCGCGCGCACCGTCGCCGACGTATCCGCGGTCGCCGACCCGAACACCGGCGTCGCCGTCTACTCGGCCTCGGCCTGGCACGTGTTCGGCGGCACCAGCGTCGCCTCCCCGGTCATCGCCGCGGTCTACGCGCTGGCCGGCGCGGCGCCGGCCGGGTCGTACCCGATGACCTTCCCGTACGGCCGTCCGCAGGCGCTCAACGACGTGACGTCGGGCTCCAACGGATCGTGCGGTGGCAGCTACCTGTGCACCGCCGGCACCGGCTACGACGGCCCGACCGGCCTCGGGACGCCCAACGGCGTCGCGGCGTTCACCAGCGGCCCGCACGCCGTGGTCCAGGGCACGGTCACCGACGGCGCCACCGGCAAGCCGATCGCCGGCGCGCTGGTCACCGCCGGGGACACCCGGGTGAGCAGCGCGGCCGACGGCACGTACGCGCTGACGGTCAGCCCCGGCACGTACGACATCGCGATCGCCAAGTTCGGCTACGCGACGAAGACGTTCACCGGTGTCGCGCTGACCGACGGTCAGACCCTCACCGAGGACGCGGCCCTGACCGCCAAGGCGACGGTGAAGATCACCGGCACCGTGACGGACGCCGCCGGCCACGGCTGGCCGCTCTACGCCACCGTCCAGGTCAAGGGCGAGCCGAGCAGCGCCGTGCACACCGACCCGGCCACCGGCCACTACACGCTGAGCGTCCCGGCGGACGGCAGCTACACCCTCCAGACCGCCGCCGCCTACGCCGGGTACACCCAGCCGGAGAGCAGCGTCACGGTGGGCGGCAGCGACCTCACCCAGGACGTCGCCGTCCCGGTCGACGAGGGATGCACCGCCGCCGGCTACTCGCTCCAGACGCACGGCGACAGCCAGGACTTCAGCACCGCGTCCGGCGCGACGCCGCCCGACGGCTGGACCGTCACCGACGACGCGGGCACCGGCCAGACCTGGCGCTTCGACTCCACCCGCGGTAACTCGACCACCGGATCAGGTCCGTTCGCGATGGTGGACAGCCGCACCTACGGGGCCACCGGGACGCAGGACACCTCGCTGGTCAGCCCGGTGTACGACATGAGCACCCAGACGCACCCCTACGTCTCGTTCGCCACCTGGTACGAGGGGTACAAGAACAGCACTGCAGACGTGGACCTGAGCCTGGACGGCGGCACCACGTGGACGACCGCGGGCGAATGGACCACCACGGCCAACCGCGGCCATGTCGCGCGCTTCGACCTGCCGCAGGCGGCGGGCCACAGCGACGTCCGGGTGCGGTTCCGCTACCTCGGGGCGTACTCCTACTACTGGGAGGTCGACAACGTCTTCATCGGCGGCCAGACCTGCGACCTGGTCCCCGGTGACCTGGTCGTCGGCCAGGTGACCGACAAGAACACCGGCAACGGCGTGGCCGGCGCGAGCGTGGTCTCCGCCGACAAGCCGGCCGAGTCCGCCACCTCCGCGCCGACCCCGGACGACCCCGCGCTCGGCGACGGCTTCTACTGGTTCTTCTCCACCCTCACCGGCACGCACCCGCTGACGGTGTCCGCGGGTCACTACTCGGCGGCGACCTCGTCGGTCACCCTGACCGCCGACCGCGCCAACACCGCGGACGTCGCCCTGAACGCCGGGCGGCTGTCGGTCAGTTCGTCCTCCGTAGCCAGGACGCTGGCCTGGCAGGGCAGCGGCTCGTCCACCGTCACGGTCACCAACACCGGGACCGCGGACGCCGTGGTGAACCTCGACGAGCAGGACCGCGGCTTCACCATGCAGAGCCGGTCGGCCGGCGCCGCGGACCAGGAGATCCCGGGCACCTACACGCCCGGGTTCATCGACCCGGCCCGCCGCACCACCGCCGCGCCCGCCGAGGCCGGCCCGGCCGCGCCTCCGTGGACCACGCTGGCGAACCTGCCGACCGCGGTCATGGACAACGCCGCGGCCACCGCGCCCGACGGCAAGGTCTACAGCGTCGGCGGGCTGAACGGGACCTCGATCCTCTCCGCGGTCACGGTGTACGACCCGGAGACGACCGCCTGGTCGGCCGTCGCCGACCCCGGGGTGCAGCGCGAGGCGCCGCAGGCCGCCTTCATGAACGGCAAGCTGTACGTCACCGGCGGATGGTCGGGCACCGGCGTGACCACGCAGTCCACGCAGGCGTACGACCCGGCGACCGGCACCTGGGCGAAGGTCGCGGACATCCCGCGCGGCTTCGCGGGCGCCGGTTCCGCGGTCGTCGGCGGCAAGTGGTACATCGTCGGCGGCTGTGCCGCGTCCTGCGGTGCGGCCGCGGTCGAGGTCTACGACCCGGCGACCGACACCTGGAGCGCCGCGGCCGACTACCCGGAGACCACGGCCTGGCTGGGCTGCGGCGGCATCGGCAGCGCGCTGTACTGCGCCGGCGGCTACAACGGCAGTACCGCCTCCACCCACGCCTACAGCTACGACCCGGTGACCGACACGTGGACGCGGCTGCCCGACATGCCGTTCGACCTGTGGGGCATGGGCGCGGCGGGCGCGGGCGGCAAGCTGCTGCTGTCCGCCGGGGTGACCGGTCAGAGCACCCTGCTGACCAACAAGGGCACCTCCTACGACCCGCTGACGAACACCTGGACGGCACTGCCCAACTCCAACGCCGCCCTGTACCGCGCCGGCAGCACCTGCGGCTTCTACAAGGTCGGTGGTTCCGGCGGCAACTACGCCCCGAGCAGCAACGTCGAGATGCTGCCCGGGTACGGCGACTGCACCGGCGCCACCGACGTCGGCTGGCTGTCCGCCGACCCGACGTCGATCACGCTGGCGCCCGGTCAGTCCACGACCGTGAAGGTCACCATGGACGCCTCGGGTTCGGCGATCAACCAGCCCGGCACGTACGCCGCCGCGCTGTCGATCCGGCAGAGCACGCCGTACCAGGTCGCCCCGATCGCCGTGGCGATGACCGTGCAGCCGCCCAAGTCCTGGGGCAAGATCACCGGAACGGTCACCGGGGCGCTCTGCTCCGCCGGTCCCGCGCCGCTCAGGGCCGCGACCGTGCAGATCGACGGATGGGCCCAGAGCTTCACGCTGAAGACCGACGCGGACGGGCGCTACCAGCTGTGGCTGGACGTCCGGAACAACCCGCTCATGGTCACCGCCGCCAAGGACGGCTGGGCACCGCATCCTGCCTCGGCCAAGGTCAAGCGAGGACAGACCACCGTCCTCGACTTCGCCCTGCACCCGGACCACGCCTGCGCCTAGGAAGGGGACTCCCTGAAGGGGTGCGGTGCGACTACAGCCATCCGCGCTGGGCCGCCCGCACCCCGGCCTGGAACCTGCCCGTGCTGCCCAGCCGGTCCTGGAGCACGCGGACCCGGCGCCGCAGCGTCCGCACGCTGACGCCGAACTGCCGGGCGATGGACTCGTCGGTCATACCGGCGCCCAGCAGTTCCACCAACTCCTGCTCGCCCGCGTCGAGTCCGCCGTCGCGCAGCAGCTCGCGGTCCGGGAACCGGCCGCGGCTGCGCACGGGTGCCCCCTGCCTCCACAACGCCTCGAACAGCGCCTGCAGCGCGTTCACCAGCGCCGACCCGTGGACGACCAGAGCGCGGTGACCGTGAATGCTCTCGTCCACGGTGAGCGGCAGCAGTGCCGAGCGGCGGTCGATCAGCAGCAGTTTCAGCGGCGCCTCGGCCAGCACGCGAGCCTCCTCGCCGCCGGCGACCATCGCGGTGATGTGCGCCAGCCGGGCCGGGTTGCCGAGGACGGCCGCCGCGTAAAGGGAGCGGAACCGTACGCCGCGCGCCAGCGCCTCCGCCTCGGCCAGGGCCATCGGCTCCTGCGCGCCCACGTACGGGGGAGCCTCGATGCCGCACAGCTCCCGTTCCGCTCCCGCGACCAGTTCCGCCACCCGCCTCGTCACGGACGCGCCGCCCTCGATGACCTCCAGGATCCCGTCGGGACGGCGGTGCACGCGTCCCTGCTCGTACTCCTGGCCGAGTTGGTCGCCCAGGTCGTGGGCTGCGGCGGTGAACCGGGCGGTGTCCTCCTGGCGCCGCCGCGCCAGGGAGCGCAGCGCCTCCCGCGGATCCACCGGCTCCGGAGTCCCGCGTCCCCGGGCGGGACGGCGCAGCAGCCCCTGCTGGAGGAGCCGCCGCGCCGCCCGCCGCACGCGCACGGGCGAGGCGCTCAGGGCCGTGGCCCAGCCGGCGGTCCCCGCGTCCGGGGCGCGCAGCACCGCCAGGTACACCGCGCGGTCGAAGGGGGTCAGGCCGAGCGCGTCCCAGCCAGGCGCGGCAGAGAGTTCCTGCCGCCTGCTCGGTGAGCCCACCCGACACCCCTTCGCGTTCCGCGCACCCGGACGTGACCGCTGCCGCCCTGTGCCGTCACATCAGGGCGACGTAGTCCTCGAGGGTCCTCCCCTTCACCTTGGTGACCGGCGGGGTCAGATGGTCCGCGGTGCTGTTCTGCGCCAGGTAGTTGGACACCACCCACTGCATGTCCTTCGCGTCGACCACGCCGTCGTGGTTGATGTCCGCGGCGCGGTCGGCCGTGCCGCGGGCCGCGTAGACGGCGGCGGCGTCCCGGGCGTCGATGACGTCGTCCCCGTTGACGTCCCCGGCGACCAGCGCCGCCGCGGAGGAGGCGGCGGTGCCGGCGATGCCCCAACTGCCGTGCTGCGCCATGTCGATGTCCTCGTACCAGGTGAAGTGGCCGGGGACGTGCACCGCGAAACGGTAGGGCGCGGCGGTCGCCGGCAGGCCGGCGAGCGACATGCGGCCGGTGGCGTCCGGCTTGAGTTCGTAGCGGGTGCCGTCGGGTGCGGTGAGGGTGGCGGTGATGCCGTCGGCGGTGTAGTCGCGTGCCGGGTCGAACGCGAAGCCCGGGGTCAGCAGCGCCTGGGCCGCCGGGCGGGCGTTGAAGAGCGAGCCGGTGTTGAGCCTGGTGACCGAGCCGTAGAACTGGGTGTTGAGCGCCACCTTGGTCCCGTCGGCGCTGGTCGCGTTGGTGGTGCCGGTGGTGAGGCTCGCGGTGTTGGTCCACGCGCCGTCGAGCACCTGGTAGGTCACCTTCAGCAGCGGCAGCGAGTCGGCGGTGATGCCGCCCGCGGCCGACACGTCGAACGACGCGGTGGTGTACGCGCCCGCGTCGCTGCCGCCGTCCGTCGTCCGGATCGCGGACGGGCCGAACTGCGCGAGCGCGTCGGTCGGTTCGATCGACACGATCCTGGTGTTACGGGCGTCGTAGCGGATCTGGCTGCTGAACGAGGTCCACTGCTTGAGGTTGTGGGCGGTGAGGGTGTACGTCACCAGGTCGCCCGGGCGGGCGGCAGCGGCGGAGGCGTCACCGACGACATAGGGCCGGCCGGCGTCGATCACGTTGATCATCCGCACGTCCCCGAGGTTCCCGGCGGCGTCCGCCGGCCACAGCTTGACGAAACCCACCGGCGGCCCGGTCGGCAGCGTCGCCTGCCCGGAGATCCGTCCGTCCGCGTCCGGCGCGAGCTGGTGCTCGGGCGCGATCGGGCTGAACGTCGAGTAGTACAGCGTGTTGTCGGCCTGGCCGATGTCGAGCCCGGCCTTGCGGATGGCGTCGGTCTGGCCGTCGAGCAGGGTGCCGGACAGGCTGAACGCCGTGGTGCCGACCGGGCGTTCGACGACCGTGGGCTTCGCCGGGTCCCACGCGCCGTACGCGTCGGTGTAGGTCGGAGCCTTCGAGTCGACGTAGATGTCGCGCAGTTCGGGGTAGGTGGTGCCCTGCGCGTCGCTGCCGACGATCCGCAGCTTGTAGTGGCCGTCGGTGGGCCACTTGCCGCGCGGGTCGACGGGCGTGTCGGCGCGCCCGGTGAGCGGGTGGTAGTAGCCGTGGACCGTCGCCGGGCCGTAGAGCACGCCCTCGGTGAGCCCGGTGGTGTCGATGGACCCGATGTAGCCGATGTCCTGGCCCGAGGCGTCGTCGAGGAAGATGTCCACCGAGCTGAGCTGCCCGGCCATCTGCAGGTCGAAGGTGACCGTGCCGGCGGCGGAGCCAGTGGTACCGGCGCCCTGGCCGGTGCTCAGCACCGACTTGGTCATGTCCAGCCTGGCGAAGCCGGTCTTGGCGATCCGCATGCCGAACGGCACGTGCAGGGACGGGTGTTGGGCATCGTCCGGGGTGAGCGTCAGCGCGCCCTCGTAGTAGCCGGCCGGCGTGCCCGCGGGCACCTCCAGGTCGGTGCGGACATAGCCCTTGCCGTGGCCGCCGATCTGGACGTGGTCGGTCGCGGTCAGCGTCATGCCCGCCGCGGCGGCGTCACCGGACGTGCCGGAGCCCCGGGTGAAGGCGGCCGCGACCGTGTACCGCACGGTGCTGCCCGAGCTGTTGGACACCTGGAGCTTGTCCGAGCGGGAGATCTCCTTGCCCAGCGGCAGCGTGCCGAAGTCCAGTGCGCCGGTGCGGTAGTGGCGCTGCACCGTGGACCCGTCGAGGGCGGTGTACGCGGTGGTGGCGTCGACGTCCACGGCGGTGGTCGCGTGGACGGCGGCGTACGGGTCGATGCGGCCCGCGCCGCTGTCGAAGACGCTGGTGGCGCCCGGCAGCGGGTGCGCGGTGTTCATCAGCGCGGTCTTGACGCCGTCCGGCGTGAGCGACGGGTCGTGCTGGAGCAGCAGCGCGGCGGCCCCGGCGACATAGGGGGTCGCCATCGAGGTGCCGCTGAGCCGCTGGTAGGCGTAGGTGTAGTCGTCGCTGGAACCGTCGGCGTCGACCACGTCGGCCGGCACCGAGGACAGGACGCTCACGCCGGGCGCGGTGACCTCGGGCTTGATGGTGTTGGTCCCGTAGACCGGGCCTCGCGAGCTGAAGGAGGCCAGCCCGCCGGTGCCGAGGGTGAACTCGCCGCCCGGCGCGAAGGACACCGAGGCGCCGCCGGAGGTCTGCGCGGCGAGCGCGGCGCCGTCCGCCGTGGTCAGCGAGAACGCGGGGACGAACGTCCCGCTCTCGCCGAGGTACGAGGGTATGTACCCCTCGGCTGCGTTGTCGTTGACCAGCAGCACGGCGACCGCGCCCATCGTACGGGCCCGCTCCACCTTCTCGTTGAGCGTGATCGCGCCGCGCTGCACCAGCGCCACCCGGCCGGTGACGTCCTTGCCGGTGTAGCCGGCGGCGGTGCCGGTGCCGACGTCCACCACCGGGTAGCTGCCGTGGGCCAGCGCGGCGAGGGCGTCGCCGTACGGCTGGGCGAGCAGGCGGCCCTGCGCTCCGGCGGATCCGGCGGTCACCGTGTACGACGGCAGGTGCAGCGGGGTGTCGTTGGCGCCGACCGTGATCGGCAGCGCCGCCGCGCCCGGCGTCCCCAGCGTGTAGGCGCCGGGGCCGCTGTTGCCGGCGGCTATGACGGTGGTGATGCCGTCGAGCACCATCGTGTCGGCGGCCACCGCCTCCGGGCTGAGCGGCGCGTCGACCGGCGCGCCGAGCGACATGTTGACGACGTTCATGCCGTCCTTGACCGCCTGGTCCATGCCGGCCAGGACCGCGCTGGTGCTGCCGCTGCCGTAGGGGCCGAGCACGCGGTAGGCGTACACCTTCGCGCCGGGCGCGACGCCGTGCGCGGCGCGCTCGGTCGACTCGTCGCCGCGGCCGGCGATGATGCCGGCGACGTGGGTGCCGTGCAGCGTGTAGTAGGTCTCCCCGCTGTTCGTGCGCGGCTGCCCGGACGCCTTCCAGTCGGCGTACGTGGTCTCCATCGGGTCGTCGTCGTTGTCGACGAAGTCGTGGCCGCCCGCGTAGGCGTCCTTGAGGTCCGGGTGGTGGTAGTCGATGCCGGTGTCGATGATGCCGACCTTCACGCCCGCGCCGGTGACGCCCTCGGCGTGCAGGCGGCGGACGCCCGCGGCGATCGCGTCCTCGTCGCTGCTGTCCGTACCGCCGGCCGCGGCGGTCGTGCCGCTCGTGCCGGCCGCCTGGTCGTCGAGCGCGTGCACCGTGGTGTCCGGCCAGACCGACGCCACCTCGCCGAGCGTGAGGAGGTCCGCGACCCGGTTGCCGGGCAGCGACATGCTGACCCCGTCGAACCCGTCGGTGTAGGCGCGCCGCACGGTGTAGCCGTCGCCGGTCTTCTTGCCGGCGCCGCCGGGGAACGCCTTGGCCAGCGAGGCGTCGAAGCCCGTGTGGGCGTTCTGCACGGCCTGCCGTGCCGACGCGGCCGACAGGCTGCGGCCCTGCTCCGCGGCGAGCAGCCGGGCGGCCGCCGCGGCGGGCTGCCGGAACCGCACGATCACGTCGACCGGGCGGTCGGACTTCAGCACCGACTGGTCAGTGACGTGCAGGCCGTCCGCGTCGATGGCGCTCAACCGGTGCAGGGCCTGGCGCTGCTGCGGGCTGAGCGAGGAGAGGAGCTGCTCGGCGGCGCTGCGGCCGGCGGTTCCGGAGGCGTTCGGCTGTGCGTGTGCCTGCGCGGGCAGTCCGAGGAGCAGGGCGGTGAGCGCGGCGGTCGGCAGGGTATACCCGCGTCTGCTGCGGCGCGCTGGGCGCGAGGTCATGGGTCGTTCCGTTCCTGGGCGGGCATGGTGCTGCCCACACCCGGAGCGAGCCGGTGGCGGGCGGTATCCGTCGAGGATGCACGCCGGCAGGACGGGTGCGACATCCGATCGGATGGCGAGACGGCGACGTGACGAGATGTCGCCACGCCTCCGTGCCTGCTCGCAAGGCCCCTGGCTCCGCTCCCTTTCGAGGACAGACGGTGACACCCGCAAGGGCAATGGACGACACTGATCGGCATGCCGTCCGACCTCGGAGTACCGCCGCCCGACGGGTCCGCGCTGCAACCCGCCCTCACCCGCCTGTACGAGGAGCTGCGCCGCGCCGAGTCGGCGGTGGCCGGCGTGATCGAGGCGTGCGACCGCGAGCACGGCGCGTCGATCCCGGGGCTGGTGGAGTTCGTGGAGGGGCGGGAGGCCCAGGGGCGCAGGCTGACGGAACTGGAGTACGGGGCCCGGACCTCGATCCTGGTCTGCCAGTCCGGCGCCAACCGGGTCGCGCCCGTGCCGTCCACGTTCACCACCCCGGCACCCGAGTCCCCGGTCCCCAGGGAGGATCCGCGCGGCAAGCTGGCCGGGGTGGACTACCGCGTGCTGGTGGACCGGGACTTCCTGTCCGAGCCCACCGCCGTGCTCGCTCTCGACGAGCGGCTCGCCGAAGGCCACCGGGTGCGGGTGATGGACCACCCGCTGACCAAACTCGTCGTCGTCGACGAGCAGGTGGCGATGGTGCAGCTGAGCCCCGAGCGGTCGATGGTGCTCAGACCGCCGCTGGTGATGCTGGTGGGTGAACTCTTCGAGGCGCACTGGCGGCGGTCGCGGCCCTACCTGCGGGAGGAGGGCGACCTCGACCCGAACGACCGGCGGATCCTGCAGCTCATGCTCTCCGGGCTCACCGACACGGCGACGGCCAACCAGTTGGGCACGTCGCCGCGGACCGTGCAGCGCAGGCTGCGCGCGCTGATGGACGCGGCCGCCGTCTCCTCGCGCGTCCAGCTGGGCTGGTACGCGATCCGCAACAACTGGGTCTGACCCGGTCCTGACGCACGGCGGGCCGAGCCCGTCCCGGAGGACGGGCCCGGCCCGCCGGTCATGCGGGGGACGGGTTCAGAGCTGCGCCACCACCACCTTGGTGGTGCCCTGGTCGGTCAGGTCGTAGGCGTAGAACGCCACCTGGTCGTGGTCGTTGAGACCGATGCCCTCGGTCGGCATCCAGTGCTTCGGGTCGACCATCGCGCCGAGGTCGTACATCCGGCCCTGCGGGTCCCAGACCACCGCGGTGTCCTGGTCGGGCGCGGTCTCGGCGGTGCCGGCGATCCAGCCCTGGTCGTTGACCGCCAGCGCGTGCGCGTCGTACCCGAAGTCGGGCAGCCGGGTCATCGTGCCGCCCGGCTTCAGCACGAAGGCGTCGTCACCGCTGGTGCCGACGATCTCCCCCGAGGCGTTGACGGCCTGCGCGTAGCTGTCGGCCATCCCCGGCAGCGTGCCGAGGTCGGTGACGGTGCCGTCCGGCGACCACTTGACCGCGCGGCGCAGGCCGTTCAGCGACGAGTGCCCGACGACCGTGCCGTCGTCGGCGATCGCCAGCGGTTCGGTGAGCTGCGCGCTCGACGACAGGTGCGGGAGCGCGCGGAAGCCGCCCGCGGCCGTCCACACGAACGGGTCGTTGACCTCGGTGTTCCGGCCGGTCGCCGGGTCGGTGACATAGCCAGTGGCGTTGCCGACGACGGTCCCCGAGTCGTTCACCGCGAAGGCCCGGTCGAAGGTGTAGGCCCGCCAGTCGGGCATCGGCAGCACGGTGAGCTTGCCGGCGGCGTCCCACACACCGCCGTGCGTCTGGCTGCCGATGGTGAGCTGGCCGGCGGCGTAGCCCGCGGTGCGGCTCTGCCCGAGGACGTGGCCGTCACGGGCACCGCCGTTGTCGAGCAGCGCGACACCGTGCTGCGGGTCCCAACGCACCGGCACGCTCTGCCCGTTGACCTGCTTGGAGCCGGCGACCTGACCCAGGTCGGTGAGGCTGAAGCCGATCGCCGGGCCGAAGCTGCCGGTCACCGTGACCTGCGGCTGGGTGAGCGTGCCCACCACCAGGTCCGCGCTGCCCAGGGTGGTGCCCTGGTCGGTCGCGACGGAGAAGCGGCCGACCAACTGCCGTCCGGCGGGCGGTCGGGTGTCGGCGGTCATCCGGCCGCGGACGGTGAGCTTGCCGCCGTGCGGCAGCGCGACCGGTGCGGCGTCGTCGACGGTGACCGATCCCAGGGAGTCCGAGAAGACGGTGTCCTGGATGTCGACGGCGGTGCTGCCGGAGGGCACGTGCGTGCCGGCGACGTAGATCTCGTAGTAGCCGGGCGCAGGATCGTCCACGGCGATCGACTCCTGCGAGCCGCCGTGGGTGGACGAACCGACGAGGACCCCGGCGGCGCTGACCAGGTACAGGTCCAGATCCGCCTGGGGATCCGTCGCGTTGCCCATGGTGATCTCCAGCCGCTTGCCGTCCCGCGGCACCGCGATCTGCTTGCCGGTCATCTGGCCGTCCGCGACCGTCGGGTGGTCCTGCGCCATCGCGCCCAGCGCGCCGCCGGTGGCGTGCGCGGTGACCGGGCCGAAGGCGTTGGTCGCGGTGAACGTGCGCTCGACGGGCTCGTGCACCGCGGCCTCGTCGACCGTCCCCGACGCCGGGTCGAGCACGGCGCCCTGCACGGCCGCGGTCATCCGGTACGGGTTCTCCAGCGCGGGGGAGGTGCGGCGGCTCTCCACCTGGAACTCCCAGACGCCCGCCATCGGCTGGTGGTAGGTCCGGGTCGCCGGATCGCATTCCTTCGGGTCGGAGTAGGAGGAGTAGCAGCGGCCCGACGCGTTGTCGTCGACCGGCTTGCCCTGCGGATCGATCGCCAGGAAGCGGGTCTGGCTGCCCTTGGCGAGGCCCGACAGGTCGGCCTTCAGCGCCTGCGCGCCGGCCGGGACCGCGACGAACAGCGAGGTGGTGCCGTTGCGTTCGACCTGGCCGCTCTGCGCGGCGCTGTAGGCCGGCGCCGCCGGGGCGTCGGCGGCGACCACGGTGACCAGCACGAGCTTGTCGACGCCGGGCGTCGCCGGGTCGTCGACGCGCAGCACCGCGGAGTGCGCGCCGCCGGTGCGCGGCAGCGCGCGCACCTCGACCGTGGCGGCTTTCCCCTGCGGCAGGGTCACCCGCGACGGCGCGGAGAACGTCCCGTCGTTGCCGAGCCAGGACAGCTCGGCCTGGTCGCTGCCGCCGCCGGTGCGGGTGAGCTGCACCTGGTACGTCCGGGCCGTTCCGGCGGTCTGGCCGCCCTGGTCCGGCGCGCAGCGGTTGTACAGCCCGTCGCCGGCGCGCGGGGTGACCAGCGCGTCGGCGAGCACCGTGCACACCGGTGCCCTGACGCCGTACGCGGTCGGCTCGGCGTCCTTGGCCAGCACGTTCCACGCCTTGCCGACGGATATCAGACCGGCGCCCTGGGCGTAGGCGGGGACGTCGTGCAGGAAGTCCGCGGTGCCGGTCATCGCGGTCCGCAGGGCGGCCGGGCTGACCTGGCGGTGGCCGGCCGCCGCGGCCGAGAGCAGCAGCGCGGCGGCTCCGGTCGCCTCCGGCGAGGCCATCGAGGTGCCGTTGTACATCGCGTAGCCGGGCGGCAGGTCGTAGCCGGCCTGCGGCACGCCCTCGCCGGTCTGCCACATCGGGACGGTGGAGACCGCCGCTCCGGGCGCGACCAGGGTCGGCTTGAGGCCGCCGTCCTCGCGCGGCCCGCGCGAGGAGAACGGGAACAGCGCCTGCGAGGCGGCGACCTTCGAGCCGTAGTCGGCCCACCAGGTCTGCTTGCTGACGGACGCGCCGACGCTGACCACCTCGGTGGCCGTCGACGGCTCGGCGACGGTGTTCATGCCGGGGCCGTCGTTGCCGGCGGAGACGAAGAGCTGCACGCCGTAGTCGTCGATCAGCCGGTTGTAGAGCAACTCCCGCACGCTCGAACCGTCGTTGAGCGCGGTCAGGCCGCCGATCGACATGTTCACCACGTCGACGTGCCGGTTGACCACCGCGTCGATCATGCCCTCGGTCAGCGCGTAGTCGCTGCACCCGGCGGCGACGCAGACCCGCTCGGAGACGATCCGGGCGCCGGGCGCGGCGCCGTCCATCCGCCCGCCGAACAGGCCGTGGCCCGCGGTGATGCCGGCCACGTGGGTGCCGTGCGTGCCGGACACCAGGCCGAGGCTGACGAAGTCCGCGGTCTTTCCGGCGTAGGCGGCGCCGCGCGCCGAGAGGTCGACGCCGTCCCGGTGCTCGACGGTGAACGGCACCGTCTCGGCGACGGCCGTCTTCGGGTCGTCGGTGCCGAAGTGCGCGACCTGGCCGCTCTCGGCGTACGGGCGCACGATGTCGCCGTCGCCGAAGGCATGGTCCTGGTCGGCGTCCACCCAGATGGTGTGGTCCGAGGGGCGGTACAGCACCCCGAACACGTCGCCGGTGTCGCCGTCGCGATTGACGTCCCTGCCCAACTCGCTGTTGTACAGCGACTTCTCGGCGAAGGTCTGGAACTCGTAGGCGCCGGGCGGCGCGGTCCAGGTGACGCCGCCGGAGCGGAAGGTGCCGTCGGTGACGGTGACCTTGGTGCGCATCTCCAGCCAGGTCGGGTCGCCGTCGAGCACCGGGTCCGTGGCGGTGTACCAGCCGGTGATCTTGCGCTCGCCGGTGGTGGTGGTCCGCAGCGCAGGGTGGTCCAGGTCCACCCCGGTGTCCAGGATGCCGACGGTCTCCCCGCGGCCGTCCCAGGTGGGGTGCTGGTGGACGAAGTCCACCGCGCCGGTCTCGCCGGCCGGCAG
>WRCZ01000078.1 GCA_009783685.1 Actinomycetes bacterium | reverse complement strand
TCCACGCCGCCGACGCCGCAGGCCACGCACATCGGGCCGGTCTCGGCCGCGGCCGCGGGCTCCTCCTCGCGCGGGTCGGACATCCGGCTGGGCACGCCGAGGACCAGGGTGTCGGTGCCGCCGGAGCCGTCGCCACCGGCGTCCCCGCCGTTTTCCCGGTTCTCCCCGCCGCCGTCCTGGTCCGCGGCGTCACCCGTCCGGGCGGCCGGCTCCGGGGGAGCGGCGGCGGTCCCGGGCGGCGCGATCCGGAAGGCATCGTCGGCGCCGGCGGCGCCGGGCTCGGAGGCGGACGGCGCGTCGGGAGCGGACGGCGCATCGGGAGCGGGCGGTGCGCCGGGGGCGGCGCCCGGCGGACCGTCGCCCGCCCGCTGCGCTCCCACCGGAGGGGCGGCCGTGGCGGCGGCGGTTGACGGCGGGGCCGTGACGTCCTGGCCGCAGTGGCCGCAGAAGCGGTCCTCGGCGTCGAGGGGTTCGGCGCACGCCGGGCAGGCCGCGGGAATCGCGGGTGCCGTGGAAGGGGCCGACTCGGGCAGTGGTGGCATGTGTTACACCCAGGTCCTGGGGCGGAAGCGGTTGGCGCGCTCCACCAGTTCGATCCTCGCACCGTCCTGGCGGGCGAGCCGGGCCAGCACCCGGTACGAGCGCTCCAGGCCGAACCGCAGGCCGCGCTCGTTGAGTTCGGCGCCGAGCACGCCGTGGCCTCCTCCCGACGGTACGCCCGCGAGGGCGCCCGCGGGCGCGCCGACACGGCCGGCCAGCACCCAGTCCAGCGCGCTGCCCAGCACCTCGGTCGCCAGCTGCTCGCGGCGGTCGGTGTCCAGCCCCTGCCGCTGCAGCGCCTCCACCTGCCCTGCCGCCGCGTGCAGATCGGACAGCAGCGCCTCCTGGGGCGACCGGTCCCGCAACCGGGACCTGATCGCCGCGACCCGGGCGGCGGTGAAGTGGATCGACGACTCGGGCACCGACTCCAGCGTGCGCACGGCGCGTTCCCGGTCCCCGGCCTTCAACAGGACGCGGGCCAGCCCGAACGCGGCGCTGACGTAGCTCTGGTCGGTCGTCCACACCAGCCGGTAGTACTCGGCGGCGTTGTCCAACTGGCCCAGCACCTCGGCGCACACGCCCAGCGCCAGCTTCGGCGCGGGCTCGCCCGGGAAGGCGTCGTAGACCGCGTCGAAGCTCAGCGCGGCCGTCGCGTGGTCGCCGGTGCACAGCGCGGTCAGGCCGCGGTGCCACACCATCCGCCAGTCGTCGCCGTCCTGCCCGGCCACGTCGGTGAGGGCCTGCAGCACCTGCCGGGCGCCCTCGGAGTCGCCGAGTTCCAGGCGGGCGCGCAGCTCGCGCAGCCGCCTCTCGGGCGAGTCGGCGGGCGCCGACGCGAGGGCCGCGACCAGTTCGGCCGGAGCCGTCGCCGAAAGCCCGGCGAGGAAGCCCGCGTTGGGGTCGCCGGGGTCGACGTGCGGGACCGGCAGGGCCAGCACGGCCGCGGTCGGGTCGAGGCGGGAGACCGCCGGCCCGCTCCTGCGCGGGCCCGGGACGGCGGGCAGGCCGCCGGCCTGCGCGGGCACCGGCTGCGGGGCGGGGCCGAACCCGGGAGGCGCGGGCAGTGCCGCCGGCGTGGTCGCGCCACGCGCCCTGTCGCGCTTGCGGGCGGCCTTCTCCAGGGCGCGGTCGGCGCCCAGCACCGAGGTGTCGCCGAGCTGCGGCTTGACCAACTCGGTGTCGACCACCCGCAGTTCCGGCCCGAACAGGGTGGACAGGGCCGGCCGCGGCACGCCGGTCTCCAGCGCCACCACCTCGCGCAGCACCCCGAGGAGCTGGTCCGACATCTCCTGCGCGGAGGCGAACCGGTTGCCCGGGTCGGGGTCCGTCGCCCGCACCAGCAGGCGGTAGAAGGACTCGTACCGGGAGAACACCTCGATGTTCGCCGGGTCGGGCAGGCTGTCCGCGAACACGTTCGTGTAGCCCTGGAAGTCGAAGGTCAGCACGGCCAGGGTGCGGGCGACGGTGTAGAGGTCGGAGGCCACCGACGGCCCCACCTCGGCGACTTCGGGCGCCTGGTAGCCGACCGTGCCGTAGATCGCCGACTCGGTGTCGTCCATCCGCCGCACCGCGCCCATGTCGATGAGCTCCAGGCGGTCCTCGGTCTGGATCGCGTTGTCGACCTTGAAGTCGCAGTACAGCAGGTTGCGGCTGTGCAGGTAACCGAGGGCGTCGAGGGCCTCGATGGCGAAGGCGATGGCCTGCGCGACGGGCAGCGGCTCGCGCCGGCCGTCGGGCGTGCGCCGCTCGTTGGCGATCTCCTTGAGCGACTTGCCGCCGACGTAGGCCATCACGATGTAGCCGTCGAGGGTGCCGGTGCGCTGGTCGAGGTGCTCGACGAAGTTGTAGATGCGGACGATGTTGGGGTGCTCTATCTCGGCGAGGAACCGCCGTTCGGAGACCGCCGCGGCCAGCGCGTCCTCGTCGCCGGTGTCGAGCAGGCCCTTGAGCACCACCCACCGGTCGGAGACCGCGCGGTCGATGGCCAGGTAGATCCAGCCGAGCCCGCCGTGCGCCAGGCAGCCCACCACGTGGTACTGCCCGTGCACCACGTCGCCGGGCCGCAGCTTGGGCGTGAAGGAGTACGGGTGGCCGCACTTGGTGCAGTAGCCCTCGGTGCGGCCCGGCCGGTCGCCGCGGCTGCGCCCGACCGGGGCGCCGCAGTCGCTCTTGCTGCAGTACCGCTTGCGCTCGGGCACCTCGGGGTTGGCCATCACGGCGGAGGCCGGGTCCGGGCGCGGGATGGGCGGCACCGCCACCAGGCCCGCGCCGAGCTTGCCGCGCGAGGGGCCGCTGCCGCTCCTGCCGCTGCGCACGGACACCGAGGGGCCGCTGCCGTTGCCGGTCATGGCCTGCGAGAGCCGGCCGGACACCGACCGCTTCGACGCCTGGGAGGTGGATCTGGACGAGCGCGAGGAGCGGCTGGACGACGAGCGGCCCGAGTCCCCGCCCGAACGGGCCGAGGGGACCGGCGCGGCCGCCGGGGCAGGCGGGACCGGCGGGGCAGCCGGGGCCGGCGGGCGGCCGCTGCCGGATCCCGCGGCTGTCTGCGCGGCGGCGGGCAGCGGCGCGAGGCCGCAGGTGTCGCAGTACAGCTCGCCCCCGCCCACGTCCTCCACGGTCCCGTCGCATCCGGGCCGTTGGCACTTGCTCACGGTCTCCCCCTCAACCTTCCCCTGACATACGGCAACGGCTTCACTGGATTCGACGGTCTCCGGGGAGCCGGCGGTTCCTGCGGTCCGGTACCCGGACCGAAGTGCCGGCGGTCACCCGGGCCCCCGGCGGTCGCTGGGGGTGCGCGGTGTGCCCAGGTCGGCCACCGCCTGCTGGTAGCGCTGCACCGCCCGCTCGGCGGCGGCCAGGTCGCACGGCGCGCTCCACAGCAGGCGGCGCGCCTGGTCGTACCGCTCCATCAGCACCGGGTCCTCGGCCATCCGGAGCCGCGCCACCTTCGCCCGGTAGGCGTCGAGGCGGCCGCGCAGCTCCGCGCGGACGGCCAGCGGTGCGGTCACCGCGGTCAGCGAGTCGCGGGCGCGCAGCAGTTCGTCGTCGGCGTGCCCCTCCAGGCTGTCCAGCAGCGGCGACAGCCGGTGCCACTGCGCGGTCCTGGCGAACTCCTCGGCGCCGGCGAGCTGTTCGTGCAGCGCGGACGCGGGGCCGCTGACCGCGGGCACGTCCGAGGCGAGGATCTTGGAGAGCACCTCGACGCGGGCGGCCCGCGCCTCGGTGAGGGTACGGTCGGCCCGCGACATCACGTCGCGCAGCCGCTTGAGCCGGTGCTCGGCGTCGTCGCGGACGTGCAGCACCGCCTCCACCTCGCGGCGGATGTCCTCCAGGCGCCGCCCGGCCTGGTCGTAGCGGGCCGTGTCCGGGCGGCCGGGGGGCGGCTGGGCCTGCCAGAAGGCCAGCGGGTCCGACACGCTCTGCGCCCGCAGCGCGGTCAACTCGCCGGCGAGGTGCTCCAGTTCGTCGCCGGACGGGTGAGTGCCCGGGCGGACCCCGACCGAGTGCGCCAGCGAGCGCACCCGCTGCGTCTCCGCGGCCAGCAGGTCGATCCTGGCCGGCAGCGCCGACCACACCGAGTCGGCGGCGGCCACCGTCTCCATCGTCCGGTCGTACCAGCCGTTCATCCGCCGCAGCAGCTCGTCCAGGCTGAGCTGCTCGGTGAGCCGGGCCGGGCCGGTCAGCGAGCGGGCCGCGTCCGGCACCGCCGCGCCGGTGACCGTGACCCCGTCACCGCGCAACAGCTCGGTCAGCCGGGTGAGTTCGGTCTGGGTGGGCCAGCGGCGGCGGGCCCGCAGGGTGCGGGCGTCCTCCAGCGCGGCGGTGTACGCCTCGAAGTGGGTCCACAGCGCGGAGATCGCGGCGTCGGTCTCCGCCCACCGCTCCTTGGTCAGGCCGGTGAGTTCCGCGCCCTCCAGCAGCCTGCGGCCCGAGTGGTCCTGCAGGGCCAGCAGGGACGTCTCGACCGCCTCGTGCTCGGCGTCGAGCCGCGCCAGGGCGCGGTCCACGTCCTCCCGGCTCATCACCGGCCCGGATGGTCCAGCGACCGCCATCGCACCCTCTTTCGTCACGTCCGTCGACTCCCGGTGCCCGTCACCGCACTCCGGTCACTACCCCGGTTACTGCCGGTACCTCGGTGCCGGAGGTCCGGTAATGCCCGGCAGTTCCTTGGCGAGCCAGTGGTTGTACGACTGCATCCACTCGCTGTTCGCACCGCCGGCCGCGTACGCCGCCAGCACCGCGTTGACCTTGCGCACCAGGTCGGGTTCGCCGGGCCTCATGGCCACACCGTACGGCTCGTGGGTCACCGGCTTGCCGACCAGGTGCACGGAGGGGTCCTGCGCGGCCTGCCCTGCGGCCAGCGCGTTGTCGGTGAACACCGCGTCGACGAGGCCGAGTTGCAGCCTCACCAGGCAGTCGAGCTGGTTGTCCACGAGTACCGGGGTGGACCCGTGCGGATCGGCTTCGAGCGCCGACTCGCCGGTCGAGCCCTTGGCGGTGCACACCTTCTTCCCCTGCAACGAGCCGTCGAAGCCGGTGATCGGGGAGCTGAGCGGTGCGAGGATCTGCTGGCCCGCCTCGAAGTACGGTGCCGAGAAGACCACCGGCTTGCTCTTGTCGTTGATCCGCTCGCAGTTGATGGTCACGGTGCGCACCACCATGTCGACCGAGCCGTCGTTGATCCGGTCGAAGCGCTTGTCGGTCGGAACGGTCTTGAACTGCACGGGGGCGTTCGGCTCGTTGAGGATCGCGTCGGCCAGGGCGTGCACGAGGGTGATGTCGAAACCGGCGAACTGGCCCGTCGCCGGGTCGCGGAACCCCCACAGGTAGCTGTTCTGGTCCACGCCGACCACCAGCCGGTGGCGATTCCTGATCCTCTCCACCGCCGGCCCGTCGGTGCTGCCGGTCGACGGGTTCAGGCTCTGGTCGGCGCAGTTGCCCCCGGCACGGTCCGTCACCGAGGCGTACTGCGCCTGCACGACCGGCGGCCCCGCGCTGCGGGTGACCGGTGCCTGGTCACCCAGCGGCGTGAGGGTGCCGGCGACCGCCAGCGCGCACACCGACGCCATCGCCGCGACGCCGCCCCAGCCGCGCCGCCCCCACAACCTGCGGCCCCGCAGGTGTCCCCAGTCGCTCACCGCACGCCTCCCGCCGGGTCCTCCCGGCACCCCGCTCACCGGTACTCCGCCAGCCGGCGCCCGATGCCCAGCAAAGCACCCGCCGCCGCCAGGACGGCGAGCACCGCCGCCCCGTACGGCAGCAGCGCCATCGCGGACCTTCCGTTGTCCGCGGCCGCCCTGAACTCGTCCTGCTCCACCTTCACGGCCGTCGCCAGGCTGGTGTCCACGGCGTTGAAGCACTCCGCGGTCGTGGCGGTGACCGTCGTCCCGTCGCCGGCCTTGCCGCCGATGACCTGGGCGACGGCCGTGGTGAAGTCGCCGTTGTCGTCCTTGGCGCGTTCGGCGGTGTGCCGCTCCCGCCAGGTCTTCATGCTCGTGATCGCCTGCTGCACCGGGGTGCGCCCCTTCGCGGTGTCGGCCAGCGCCAGGGCCTGGGCGAGCTCGCCGCCGTTCCCTGCCGACTGGGCGCCCGCCAGCTTGTCCATGCCGTCGCTGAAGCTGGTCTCGTAGGCGGCGCCCGAACCCCGGGCCACCAGCGTCAGGTTCTCGTTGCCCCGGGCCTGGAGCACCTCGATCCGCGCGTTGTTGAGCACCTGCATCGAGCGGGCGCCGTGTGCGTAGGAGTCCGACAGCTCGCTGCGGGCCACGCTGTGCCCGACCACCAGCCACAGCAGCGCCACCGCGCAGGCCGTACTGGCCGCCAGCATGCCCTGGTTGAACACCCGGTTGGTGCGCCGGTAGTGCCGCCGCTGCGCCCAGACCAGCGCGACCAGGGCGGCGGCGCCCAGCGCCCAGGCCACCCACGGGAGCGCCTTGGCGTCCGCGTAGTCGGCGTTCAGGCGGTCGGTCTCCGCCTGGTAGAGCTTGTCGGCGGCGTCGAGCAGGCCGCCCTTCTGCTGCATCTGCTGGTCGGCGAACCGCAGGTAGGCACCGCCGAGCGGCAGGCCCTGCAGGCCGTCCGCCTGCGCGGTCGCCACCAGCTTGGTGTAGTAGGGCAGTTGCCGGTTGAGCTCGGTGATCTGTTCGGTCGCCACCGCCGAGCCGTCGCTGCTGGCGGCGGCCTCGGTGATCAGTTCCGCGGCCTTGCGGATGTCGGCGTTGTAGCGGTCGGTGGCCGTCCGCGGCTCCTGGCCGCCGGCGAGGAAGCCGCCGGCCACCGTGGCGTCGGCGTCGGCCAGCGAGCGGTAGATCTCGGCCGCGTTGTTGCTCAACGGACCGCTGTGGTGCAGGACATGATCGGTCGCGGTGGCCCGCGCGCTGATCTGCCAGGCGGTCGCGGCGCCGAACGCCAGGACCAGCACGGCCAGGACGGCCCCGATGATCCGCAACCTGCCCGGTTCGGTGCCCGCCGACGCCCGCATCCGCAGCACGGTCTCCGTCCAGGCAGGCCGGCGCCGCGGTGCGCCCGGGCCTCCCGGTGCTCCGGCAGCCTGACCACCGCCCCGTGTCGGCGACTGCGTGTGCGTCACACACCCTCCCCTGCAACTTTCGCGCGTTCCGCCAGCAGTATGGCCGTCACCGGCCGCCCACCTCCAGCGCGTTCGGTTTTCGGCCTCTGGCTTCCGGGCCCTTTCGGGCCGCTGTTCCAGGTCGGAACATGCCCCCGCCCGTCCCGTCCTCACCTGCCCACACGCCGCGGGGCGGCCGGGCGGTTCCGGTACCGGCCCTGGAGACGGCCGGACCCGGCTGCCGGGGGACGGCGCCGCGCCCGGTCGCCGGAAACGTTCCCGGCGGGTCGGGCGGGGAGCCGGCCGGTGGCAGCCGGGTCGGTGCGGGCCCGGCGGGCCGGTCCTGGGGGGACCGGCCCGGTCAGGCGTAGTGGGCGCGCAGCGCGGCGTGCGCCTCGGCGGGGGCGCCCACGTGGTCCAGGCCGAGCAGCGCGGCCCCCAGCACCGGCGGCGCGGTCACCACGTGCGCCCGGGCCTTGGGGGCGCGGGCGGTGAGCCGGTCGTCGAGCGCGTCCATCAGGTACGCGTTGCCGGCCGCCATCACCCCGCCGCCCAGGACCACGTCGGCCTCCTCGTCCAGCAGCCCGAGCCGGCCGAGGGCCACCGTGGCGAGCGCCACGATCTCGTCCGCCTGGCGGTCCAGGATCGACCGGGCCACCGGGTCGCCCGCGTCGGACGTGGCGAACAGTACCGGGGTCAGCTCGTACCTGGCCTGCGCCGGTATCCGCTCCAGGTGCAGCGCCTCGATCAGCGCGTACATCGAGTCCAGGCCGAAGTGCGCGGGCAGCGTCGTCGCCAGGGCCGTCGGGCCGCCGCGCCCGTCCTCGGCGCGCGCGGCGTACCACAGCGCCTCCTCGGCCAGCCCCGAACCGCCGCCCCAGTCACCGGAGATCTTCCCGATCGCGGGGAAGCGGGCGGTGCGCCCGTCCGGCAGCATCCCGACGCAGTTGATGCCGGCGCCGCAGACCACCGCCACGCCCTGCGGCCGGTCCACGCCGGCCCGCAGGATCGCGAAGGTGTCGTTGGCCACACGGGTGCTGCGCGCCCAGCCGCGGGCGTGCACCGCCGCCTCCAACTGCTGCTCCTCGACCGGCAGGTCGGCATTCGCCAGGCAGGCCGAGGTGTGCTCGACGAGCGGCACGCCGCCGGCCGCCCCGCCGGGCAGGCCGGCGTCGGCCGCCGCGCGCTCCACGATCTCCGCGACGACCCCGACGGCCGTCTCGACGCCGACGATCGGGGGCTGGAACCCGCCGCCGCGCGCGGCGCCGAGCACCGTGCCGTCGGCGGCGACGATCGCCACGTCGGTCTTGCTGTTGCCCGCGTCGACGGCCAGCACGCCGCCGGGGACGAGCGGCCCGGGAGTGGCCCCGGGCAGCGGGTCCCGGGGAACGGTCACGCCCACGCGAGGTGCTCCCGGTTGTGCGCGAGGAGCCGGTCGGTGAGGCCCTCCGCGTACGTGTACTGCCCCACCAGCGGGTGCGAGAGCAGCGCCGTGAACACCGCGTTCCGCCCCTGCGCGGCGGTGGCGCTGCCGTCCAGCAGCGCGGCCCGCAGCGCCAGGTCCTCGTACGCCGTCACGTTGGCGATCAGGCCGGCGTACAGCGGCTCCAGGGCCGGGACGGGCAGCGGGGTGGCGCCGGTGGCGTCCACCACGGCCGGCACCTCGATGACCGCGTCGTCCGCGAGGAACGGCAGCGTGCCGTTGTTGAGCGTGTTGACCACCTGCACGTCGCCGGTGTCGCGCAGCAGCGAGGAGGCGAGGGCCACGGCGGCCTCGGAGTAGTAGGCACCGCCGCGCTTGGCCAGCAGCGCCGGCTTCTCGTCCAGCGCCGGGTCGCCGTACATCTCCAGCAACTGCTTCTCCATCGCGGCCACTTCGGCGGCCCGCGACGGCTTGGTGCCCAGCTCGCGCACCACCTCGTCGTGCGCGTAGTAGTAGCGCAGGTAGTACGACGGCACGACGCCGAGCCGGTCGACGATCTCCCGCGGCATGTGCAGGTCGCTCGCGATGGACGCGCCGTGCTCGGCCAGCAGCTTCGGCAGCACGTCGGCGCCGTCCGGGCCGCCGAGCCGCACCCCGCGCTCCCACGTCAGGTGGTTGAGGCCCACGTGGTCCAGGTGCACCTGGTCGGGCGTGACGTCCAGCAGCGCGGCGAACTTGCGCTGGAAGCCGATCGCCACGTTGCACAGGCCGACGGCCCGGTGCCCGGCCTGCAGCAGCGCCCGGGTGACGATGCCCACCGGGTTGGTGAAGTCGATGATCCACGCCTGCGGCGCGACCCGGCGGACCCGCTCGGCGATGTCCAGCACCACCGGCACCGTGCGCAGCGCCTTGGCCAGGCCGCCCGCGCCGGTGGTCTCCTGCCCGATGCAGCCGCACTCCAGCGGCCACGTCTCGTCCTGGTTGCGGGCGGCCTGGCCGCCGACGCGCAGCTGCAGCAGCACCGCGTCCGCGCCCTCGACCCCGGCGTCCAGGTCGGCGGTCGTCACGATCCGGCCGGGGTGGCCCTGCTTGGCGAAGATCCGCCGCGCCAGGCCCCCCACCAGCTCCAGACGGTCGGCCGCCGGGTCGACGAGCACCAGCTCCTCGATCGGCAGCGTGTCGCGCAACCGCGCGAACCCGTCGATGAGTTCGGGTGTGTACGTGGACCCGCCGCCCACGACTGCCAGTTTCATCCCTTGACTCCCGTCAGGGTCACGCCTTCGATGAAGGCCTTTTGTGCGAAGAAGAACACCATGATCACCGGTGCCATCACGAGGACGGTGGCGGCCATGGTCAGATTCCAGTTGGTGTGGTGTGCGCCCTTGAACGACTCCAGTCCGTAACTCAGGGTCCAGGCAGCGGGGTTGGAGCTGGCGTAGATCTGCGGACCGAAGTAGTCGTTCCAGCAGTAGAAGAACTGGAACAGGGCGACCGCGGCGATGGCCGGCTTGATCATCGGCAGGATGACGGTGAGCAGCGTGCGCAGCTCGCCGCAGCCGTCGACCTTGGCCGCCTCGGTGTACTCCTTGGGGATGGTCAGCAGGAACTGGCGCAGCAGGAAGATGGTGAACGCGTCGCCGAAGGCCATCGGGATGACCAGCGGCCACAGGGTGCCGTCCATGTGCATCTGCTTGGCCCAGAACAGGTACATCGGGATGATGATCACCTGCGGCGGCAGCATCATCGTCGAGATCACCAGCATCATGATCACGTTGCGCCCGCGGAACCGGAACTTCGCCAGCGCGTAGGCGACCGGCAGCGACGACACGAGCGTCAGCAGCGTGCCGCCGACCGCGTACAGCAGGGTGTTGCGCCACCAGGTGAGGAAGCCCGGGGTGTTCCACACCGTGCCGAAGTTGGACCACTGCCAGGTGTGCGGCCACAGGTCCCTGGTCAGCGCCTGGTTGTCGCTCATCACCGCGGTGAGGAAGACGAACACGAACGGCAGGACGAAGAAGGCGGCGGCCGCGATGCCGAGGGCGTGCACCGCGATCCAGTGCAGGGTGCGGCGGCGCTGGGCCGCCCGCCGGGCCCGCGCGTCCACGCCGGTGCCGGTGCCCCGGACGGGGACGTTGCGGTCAAGTGTTGCCTGGGTCATGGACGTTCAGTCCTCCCCTCTCGTCTGCCGGTGTTCCTGTGCGCCGATCGCGCCGGCCGCCGCGTTCCCCGGCCGGCCACTCCATGACCTCATGTCTCAGTCCTCCGCCGACAGGAAGCCGCTGCGGCGGCGCATCAACAGGGCGGTGAACGCCATCGAGAGGGCGAACAGGACCAGGGCGATGACGCAGGCGGAGCCGTAGTCGAAGCGCTGGAAGCCCAGGTTGTAGACCAGTTGGGGCAGGGTCAGCGTCGACTTGTCCGGGTAGCCGGGCTCGAACTGCTGGCCCGAGTTGCCGATGATCCCGGAGGCGACCTTCCCCGCCACCAGCGGCTGCGTGTAGTACTGCATGGTCTGGATGACCCCGGTGACCACCGCGAACATCACGATCGGCGAGATGTTCGGCAGCGTGACGTACCGGAACCGGGTCCAGGAGCCCGCGCCGTCCAGCTCGGCGGCCTCGTACTGCTCCTTGGGCACGTCCAGCAGCGCGGCCATGAAGATGACCATCAGGTCGCCGATGCCCCACACGGCCAGGATCGTCAGTGCCGGCTTGGACCAGTGCGGGTCGGTGAACCACCCGGGGGTCGGCACGCCGATCCCGCCCAGGATGTGGTTGACCGGCCCGGTACCGGGGTTGAGCAGGAAGACGAACGCCATGGTCGCGGCGACCGGCGGCGCCAGGTACGGCAGGTAGAAGGCGGTGCGGAAGAACCCCGCCCCGGTCTTGATCTTGGTGATGAGCATGCCGATGCCCAGACCGAAGACGACCCGCAGCGTCACCATCACCACGACCAGCCACAGCGTGTTGCGCAGCGCCGGCCAGAACAGCGGGTACTGGGTGAAGACGTACGACCAGTTCTTCCCGCCCGTCCACGTCGGGTCGTTGAACCCGGTGTAGTGCATGAACGAGAAGTAGACGGTGGAGAGCAGCGGGTAGGCGAAGAAGACGCAGAACCCGATGATCCACGGCGACAGGAACGCCAGGTTGCGCAGCGCGGCCCTGCGGCGCTTGGCCCGCAGCAGCGGGTGGACGGTGGCACTCATCACTTGGCCTGCGCGATGTCCTTGTCGACCTGCGAGTCGACGCCCCGCAGACCGGCCTGCAGGTCCTTGGCCTTGCCGGACTCGTACGCGTAGCCGAAGTCCTGCAGGGTCAGCTGGTAGGCGCCGCCGTTGATGCTCGCCGGGGTGGTGGTGCTGTCCGGGTTCTGCGCGATGTCGATGAAGGTGCGGAAGCCCGGGTCGGCGTCCAGCTTGGGCGACTTGAGGGCGGCCATGGTCGACGGCACGTTGTGGATCGCGTTGGCGAAGGACACCACCGCGTCGGTGTCGGTGGCCATGAACTTCACCAGTTCCCAGGCGGCGTTCTTCTTCGTCGAGGTGTTGGCGATGCCGACGATGGTGCCCGACAGGTAGCCCTTGCCGTAGGTGGCCGCCTGGTCGTCGGGGACCGGGAACGGGGCCACGCCGAGGTCGTTCATCCCGGCGTCCTTGGCCATGCCCAGCCGCCACTCGCCGTCGATACCCATCGCCACCTGGCCGGTCTGCAGCGGGTTCTTGGCGCCGAACTCGTCACCGAAGGTGGAGCGGAACTTCTCCAGCTTGCCGAACCCGCCGAGCGCCTTGACCATCTGCTGCTGCCAGGTGAACATCGCCGCGAACCCGGGGTCCTTGGCCACCTGGGACTTGCCGTCGGCGTCGAAGTACTTCACGCCCCACTGCGCCGCCATGTGCATCGGGGTCGACTCGTAGCCGTGGAAGTCGGGCATGTAGCCGAGCTGGGAGTACGAGTCGCCGCTGGACTTGGTCAGCTTGACGGCGTCCTTCTGGAACTCCGAGAGGGTCTTGGGCGGGGCGGTGATGCCGGCCGCCGCGAACGCCTTCTTGTTGTAGTAGAGCCCGTAGGCGTCACCGAGCAGCGGCAGCGCGCAGCGCTTGCCCTGGAACTCGGTGTACTGCTGCATCGGCTTGGGGAAGGTGGTCGCGGGGTCGATCTTGTCCCGGGACAGGAACGGCGCCAGGTCGGCGAACGCCCCCGAGGAGCAGAACTGCCCGACGTTGTCGGTGGTGAACGACGAGACGACGTCCGGGGCCTTGTCGCCGCCGGCCCGCAGCGCCTGGTTGATCTTGTCGTCGGTGATGTTGCCCTGGACCTTGACGTGGATGTTGGGGTGCGCCTTCTCGAAGCGGGCGACGTTGTCGTTGATCGCCTTCAGCTCGTTGGGGGCGCTCCAGCCGTGCCAGAACGTGATGGTGACGTCCTTGCTGGCGTCGTCGTTGGCCGACGAGTTGCTCTGTCCCGTACACGCGCTGGCGAGCAGGGATATCGCGGCGGTGGCCGCCACGGCGGCGGCTGCCTTGGTCAGACGGGACACTGCTCTCAACCTCCGGGGTACGAGGGGGTGCGCGGGTAGGCGGTGCCGACGGAACGGCGGGCAGGAGGTGCCGTTCCGCTCGGTGGCGGACTGGGATCTGCGGGGGCGTACGGGGACGGGTCAGCGCGAGGTGTCGAACACCTCGTCGCGGGTGGTGGCGAGCGCGCTTTCCAGCGCACCGGTCAGTACGGGGTGCATCTCGACGGTGCCCAGCACCAAACGGGGCCGGGGCACGGCGAGTTCGGCCAGTTCGGACTGGATCAGGGCGCGCAGCGGCTCGCCGCCGGCGACCGTCACGTTGCCGGCCAGCACGATCAGCTCGGGGTCCAGCAGCGAGACGATCGAGGCCAGGCCGACCGCGTGCCCGGTGGCGCAGCGGGCCAGCAGTTCGAGGTACGCGGCGCGGTCGACGCCGTCCTGCTCCGCGCCCTCCTGATGGACCGCGGCGGCCCTGCAGAGCAGCGCGGTCGCGGCGTCCGGCAGGCTGCCCGCGGGGACCTCCAGGCCCAGCTCGCGGGCGGTGCGCAGCACGGCGTTGCAGCCGGCCAGCTCCTGGAAGCCGCCGTTGTTGGCCTTGGTGACGTTGCGGACCAGCGGGGTGCCGGGCACCGGCAGGAAGCCGACCTCGCCGGCGCCGCCGGTCCAGCCGCGGTGCAGCCGGCCGCCGAGGACGATCGCGGCACCCAGGCCCTCCTCGTTCCACAGCATGACGAAGTCGTCGTGGCCGCGGGCGGCGCCGATGCGCTGCTCGGCGACCGCCGCCAGGTTCACGTCGTTGTCGTACTCCAGCGGCATCGGCAGGGCGGCGGCCAGCTCGTCCAGCAGCGCGGGGGAGTGCCAGCCGGGCAGGTGGCTGGCGTAGCGCAGCCGGCCGGTGCTCGGGTCGAAGGCGCCCGGGGTGCCGATGACGATCCGGTGCAGGTCGGTCCGGGCGAGCCCGGCGGCCTTCACCGCGCCGTCCACCGCCTGGACGACGTGCTCGACGGCGCTGCCGGCCTTGCGGTGCGGGGTGGGCAGCCGGAACGCGCCGACCGTGCGGCCGGTGATGTCCGCGACCGCGGCCCTGATCCGCTCGGTGTTGACGTCCAGGCCGGCCACGTGGGCGGCGGCCGGGTTCACCGAGTTCAGCTGGGCGTTGGGGCCGGGCCGGCCGGCGGTGGTGCCGGTCGCCAGGACCAGTCCCGCGGCCTCCAGCCGGGCCAGCAGCTGGGACGCGGTGGGCTTCGACAGGCCGGTGAGCTTGCCGATCCGGGTCCGGGAGAGCGTGCCGTGCTCCAGCAGGAGATCGAGTGCGGCGCGGTCGTTCATGGCGCGCAGTACGCGCGGCGTTCCAGGGGTGCCAGCCATGCGCGCCATCCTCCCTCAGTTCACTGTTAGGAAACTTTCCTATTGGCGAAAGTCAAGGTAGGCCCGCTGTCAGCGGAGCGTCAAGGGGGGTCGGCGGTCCCTCGCCCAAGTCGTTACCAACCACGGCACGGGCACGGACCGGCAGGCATGCGCACGGCCCCCGGCAGCACAAGCGTGCCAGGGGCCGTGCGGGAGGAACAGAGGGCGTGCGGGGCGGACAGCCGCCGTGCGCGGGTGCCGGGCGTCAGCTCCGGTCGGGGCCGTCGGACTGCGCCTGCGGCGGGACGGCGGGGGCGGCCGGCGTGGCCGG
>WRCZ01000077.1 GCA_009783685.1 Actinomycetes bacterium | reverse complement strand
GGTCGAGGCGAACGCGACGTGCGAGACGCTGATGATCCGGCCCGCCAGCAGCAGGTTGCCCACGTCGCGGCTGACCAGGCAGCGGTAGGGCACCTGGTAGACCCCGCGCGCGTGCAGGTGGTTGCTGCCGGGGTGCTCGCTGAACACGCCGTCGGCCGGGTGCAGGTCGAGGGACCAGCCGCCGGAGGCGATGGCGTCGTCGTGGGGGCGCTGCTCGACGAGGTCCTGCTGGCGGAGCATGTACAGGCCCTCGAAGCGGCGGCTCTCCCGCTTGCCGGGGATCAGGCCGGCCCACTCCAGCGTCAGGGTCTCGGCCTCGGGGAAGTCGCCGGAGTTCTTCAGGTGGTTCCAGACGCCGTAGACGACCTTCCAGAGTTCCCACTTGATCGCCTCGGTGTCGTGCACGGTGTCGAGGCGCCCGCCGTACTCGATCCACCACAGGCGGCAGCCCTGGACCGTGGTGTCGAAGCTGCGCCACCGGGGGATGCGGGTGATGTCGTCGAGCGCGTAGGCCGGCGGCACGAAGGGCACCGGCCTGCCCACGTCCTTGCTGTAGAAGTAGATCGACTGGCCGAGGAGGCCGCCGTACGACTCCTCGGGCGCGAACAGCTCGCCGAACTCCTCGGTGGACTCCGCGCCCATCCGGTAGGCGGCGCCGGCGAGGTAGCCGAGCACGCCGTCGCCCGAGGCGTCGCAGAACAGCGGCGCCGTCAGCTCGTAGCGGGTGGAGTTCTGGCTGCAGAAGGCGGTCACCGAGCGGATCCGGTCGCCGTCCTTGGACACCGCCGTCGCCGCGGTGTTCAGCAGCAGCGTGATGCCCGGTTCCGCGGCGGCCTTCTCCAGCAGGACGGTGTCGAACAGCACCGCGTTGCCGTCGGGGTTGCGGTACATGTTCTCCACGAGGATCTCGTCGAGCACGCCGCCCTCGCGCGACCAGCGGTTGTTGTTGAACATGTGGGCGGTCGCGCCCAGGACCCACAGCCGTATCTCGCTGGAGGCGTTGCCGCCGAGCACGGGGCGGTCCTGGACCAGGACGACGCGCGCGCCGGCCCGGGCGGCGGTCACGGCCGCGCAGGTGCCGGCCATGCCGCCGCCGACGATCACCAGGTCGGCGCCGATCTGCTCGGTGCGGAAGTCACGGCTGTCGCAGGCGGGTTCGGTGGCCAGAAGGTGGGGCTGGGAGGTCATGTCGCTTCGTCGCTCCTCGGGAACGGACGGGAGGGGAGGGCGGTGTGCGGCGCCACGGCCTTGCGGGGCCGGATGGGTGCGGCCGTGGCGCCGCGCCGGGTCGGCGTGCCGCACGTCGCGTGCGGCACGTCCCGGCGGCCTGGGGCGGGAAGGGTTATCCGGCGTCGGCGCCGATGTTCGGGGTGCCGGGGATGGCGTCCTGGTAGTAGTCCACGCCTCCGCTGCCGGACACCGCGACCCCCGAACCGGCGGCCGGGGAACCGGACTTCAGCGTGTACGCCGGCGGGCACGGCTGCGGCCCGGTGCCCGACGACGGCGTCCAGGCGCAGGTGCCGCCGGAGCCGGGCGAGGTGAGCAGCGGGTCGCCCCAGACCGGCCCGGTCTCCAGGCCGGCGGCCTGCCACGCCGCGAAGGTGCTGTAGGTCGTGCCGCCCCAGCGCCAGGTCGGGGAGCTCGCCGCGTAGTAGAGGTTGTGCGACAGCGTCATGCCGGTCTGGCCGTAGGGGTTGTAGGAGAACTGGCCGGGGTGGCCGTACTGGTCGCGGTCGGCCAGGTGGCAGATGTTGTCCGCGATCAGCGACCCGCTGCCCCAGGTCCCGGCGCTGTAGCCGAAGTTGAAGCAGGCGCTGGCCGTGGACTTGGTGCTCTGCGCGACGTTGGTGAAGAAGGTGTTCCCGTAGATCGACAGCGCGTTCTTCGGCGCGCTCGGCACGACGTCCATCAGGCCGCCCTGGGCCTTGGCCCAGTCGTCGTTCTCCGAGATGTTGTACCGGTAGGTGTTGGGGCCCCACACCTTCGAGTCGACGGTCGAGGTGTAGGCGAGCAGGCCGCTTCCGGCGTTGTGGTGGGTGTAGTTGTACTCCACCACCGAGTTGGTCGTGCCGCCGTCCAGGTCGATGCCGTCCCAGTCGCAGCCGGCCGTGAACGCCGGGGAGGGCTGGACGTTGTAGACCTCGTTGTACCGGACGGTGACGTTGTTCGAGGTGTACGTCTCGATGCCGCTCGCGCCGCCGCACGAGGTCACGTTGGCGCCCACGTCGTGGATGACGTTGTGCTGGATCACCGCGCCGTCCCAGCCGTCACCCGTGATCCCGGCACCGACGTCCTTGGCGCCCATCCCCAGGTTGTACACGGTGTTGCCCTCCACCGTGACATGGGTGATGTTCTCACCCGAGCCCCAGCCGTAGATCCCGGGCCCGTCCGGCGAGGTCACGCTCGCGCCGTGCAGCTGGTTGTCGCGGATCTGGACGTCGTCCAGCGGCCCGCTGTGCCCGTTGACCGCGTAGCCCAGGATCATGATCTCGCCGCCGAACGAGCTGCTGCTGCCGGCCGGGGTGGCGAACCCGGAGATGTCGGAGTTGCTCACCGTCAGGCCCTGCGTGGCGGAGGTGCCGTTCTGGTTCTCCAGCAGGACGCCGGCCGCGGTCGTGGAGCCGTTGACCAGCTTCAGGCCGGTCAGCTGGAAGCCGCTGACGTTGTCGGCCGTGACCGCGGCCGAGTAGTCGCCGGAGCAGTCGGAACTGACGGTGGCCTGCCCGGTGCCGTAGGAGTTCACCCGGAACGGCGTCGAGGCGGCCGAGGAGGGCACGTTGGCGGAGTCGAGGACCAGGCAGCCGGTGAAGGTCTGCCCGCCCTGGAAGGAGACGGTGCTTCCCTGCGGGAAGGTGGAGCCGTTGACCTTGGCGATCGTCTTCCATGCCTGGCTGGGGGACAGACCGCTGTTGCTGTCGCTGCCGGTCGGCGAGACGTAGTACGTCGCCGTGGCGGCGTGCGCCGCGACGGTGCCGGCGGGCAGGCAGCCGAGGACCACGGGTACGACCGCGACGGCGAGCGCCTTTGCTCTCATGGTTCTCCCTCACTACATGGGTGTGGCTCCTGGTCAGGTGATCAGGAGGGTCTGGCGCGCGTGGGTGTGCGAACTGGTGCCGGTGTGCAGGTGGATCTCGCCCGGTTCCACGGTGTGGACCCCGGCCGGGTCGTTCGTCCAGAAGCCGACGTCGGCGGCCCCGAGCGTGAAGCGGACCGTCCGCTCCTCCCCCGCGGCCAGCCGGATCCGGCGGAAGCCGCGCAGCCGGCGGACCGGCTGGGCGATGCTCGCCGCGGGGTCCTGGACGTAGAGCTGGACGACCTCCTCGCCGTCGCGGGCGCCGGTGTTCCGCACCGGGACCGCGACCTCGACGGTGGCGCCGGCGTGGAGTTCGTCCGTGGTGATCCGCTCGCGGCTCAGCGCCGGGTCGCCCAGGGCGAAGGTGGTGTAGCTCAGGCCGTGGCCGAAGGGGAACTGCGGGCCGTCGGCGATGTCGAGGTACTTCGAGACGTACTTCTCCTGCGGCGTCGCCGGGTCGTACGGGCGGCCGGTGCGCTCGTGGTTGTGGTACAGCGGGATCTGGCCGACGGTCCGCGGGAAGGTCACGGGCAGCTTGCCGCCGGGGGCGACGGCCCCGGTCAGCACGTCCGCGACGGCCGGGCCCGCCTCGATGCCCGGGTGCCAGGCCATGACGATCGCCGGCACCCGGTCCGCCCATGCGCCGATCGTCAGCGGCCGCCCGCCCACCAGCACCACCACGCACGGCGTGCCCGTCGCGGCGACCGCCGCGACCAACTCCTCCTGCCGGCCGGGCAGTCGAAGGTCGCTGCGCACCGCCGCCTCACCGCTGACCGCCGGCGGCTCCCCCACCACGACGACGACGGCGTCGGCCGCCGCGGCCACGGCGACGGCTTCCGCGAGGCCGCTGGTGTCCGGGCCGTCCGCGGGGACCCCGCGGGCGTGGGTGACGTCGGCGTCCGGCAGCGCCTCGCGCAGTCCCCGCAGGACCGGCACCGCCTCGGGGGCGCCGGGCAGCGACCACGTTCCCAGCAGGTCGCCGCTGTCGGCGAAGGGCCCGACGACGGCCAGCGAGCGGACGATGCCCGCGTCCAGCGGCAGCACTCCGTCCTCGTTCTTCAGCAGCACCATGCAGCGTCCGGCCGCCGCGCGGGCCGCGGCCCGGGTGCGGGTGCTCGGGGCGGTGATCGCGGCCGCCTCGTCGACGTAGGGCCGCTCGAACAGGCCGAGGCGCAGCTTCAGCCGCAGCACGCGGGCCACGGCGTCGTCCAGCCGGTCCTGGCGCAACGCCCCGGAATCCAGCAGGCTCCGGCCGTGGTCGGCGAAGGTGGTGGACACCATCTCCATGTCCACCCCGGCCGACAGCGCCAGCCGTCCGGCGTCGGCCTCGTCGGCGGCGTTCCCGTGCGCGATCAGCTCCCGCACGCCGGTCCAGTCGCTGACGACGACCCCGTCGAACCCCCAGTCCTGCTTGAGGATGCCGGTCAGGGTGTGGGCGTTGGCGTGTGCCGGCACGCCGCTGATGGTGTTGAAGGCGGCCATGACGGTGGCCGCGCCCGCCTCGACGGCGGCCTCGAACGGCGGCAGGTAGAGGTTGCGCAGCCGCTGCTCCGAGACGTCGACGGTGTTGTAGTCGCGGCCGCCCTCGGCGCCGCCGTACGCCGCGAAGTGCTTGGCGCAGGCGGCCACCCGGTCCGGGGCGGACAGGTCCGACGGGTCGCCGCCCTGGTAGCCGTGCACCTTCGCCACGGCGTAGCGCGCGGCCAGGTAGGGGTCCTCGCCGGTGCTCTCGGCGATCCTGCCCCAGCGCGGCTCGTGGGTGACGTCCATCATCGGCGAGAACGTCCAGTGGATGCCGTTGGAGCGCGCTTCGGCCGCGGAGACCTCGCCGTCGGTCCGCGTCACGGCCGGGTCGAAGGCGGCGGCCTGGGCGAGGGGAATGGGGAACGTGGTGTGGAACCCGTGGATCACGTCGAGGCCGAAGACCAGCGGGATGCCCAGGCGGGACTCCTCGACGGCGATGCGCTGCAGGGCGTTGCTGTTCGCGGCGCCGACGACGTTGAGCACCGAACCGAGCAGGCCCTTGCGTGCCGCGGCCTCGACGTCGGCGGTGCCGCCCCCGCCGGGGCCGGTGTTCCAGGCCCAGGCGAGCTGTTGGAGCTGCCCGAGCTTCTCCTCGACGGTCATCCGGCCGAGGAGGTCCTCGATCCGGGTCTGGTGGTCGTCGCTGGTGGCGTCGTGCGGCATGGACGGCTCTCCTGGTGCTGGGGTGGCGAACCGCTGTGGGGTTTCGGCTCGTTGGCGAACTGGTGTCGCGGCAGGGGGCGTTGCGGGTTCGCGGCCCGGGTTCACCGGTCCTCGGCCCGGGTGCGGACCGCCTCCGGCCAGGCCAGCCGGATGCCGAGGGTCTGGCTGAGCAGCCGCTGGTAGTCGGCGAGTTGGACCTGGTCGGAGCGGACCTTGCGCGGCGGCAGGGCCCGGTCGAGGCAGAACCCGACGAGGGCGCCGACGGCCTCGCCGATGGCCCACTCCACGGGGTGCAGGCGGTAGCAGCCGTTGGTGATGTGGGTGGTGCCGATGTTCTTGTTGGCCGGCAGCAGGTTGTCCGTCCGGACCGGGATCAGGGCGCCGAGCGGGATCTGGAACGGGTAGGAGTCGATGTCGATGTAGGTGCGGCCGGCGGTGGAGGGGTGCAGGTCGATCCGGTAGCTGCCGAGGCCGACGGTGTCCGGGAAGATCTCGCTGCCGGCGCCCCGGGGCCGTGCCTCGACGCCGACGTGCTGTTCGAGGACGGTGAACTCGGCCTTGATCCGGCGGGATTCGCGGATGTACGGGGTCTTGGCCAGGCCGTCGGCGGTGCCGGTGACGTCGGGGCGCAGCCGCAGGCCCGGATAGCCGGTGCCGCCGTCGGGGCGCGGCGCCTCCGTCTGGAGCCAGTGCAGGAACGACAGCGACAGGCCGCGGCTGGCCTCCAGCGCCTGCTGCCGCGCCTCGGCGCCGACGCCGAGCAGCGGCGCCTCCCAGTAGTCGATCTGGGGCCAGTTGACGACGGTGAGGTCCGAGGCGAACGCCCCGGGTGCGAACTGCTCGCGGGCCAGGATGCGCCGGAACTGCCACAGGTCGAAGTGCTGGCCCGCCGCCCGGTCGGCGCCGATCAGCGACCAGGTGCGCTCCTCGAGGGTGATCGGGACGACGTCGGTGAGGGAGAGCTGCGGGCCGGGCCAGAACGGCGCGGTGGTGGTGCGCCAGTGGTCGTAGGAGTCCGGCCGGTCGATGACGTGGTCCTCGCCGGGCCGGTGCTCCAGGGCGAAGCACCAGGACACGGCCTGCTGGTCGAGGGGGTCGGCGGTGGCGGGTGCGTGCGGTTCCCCGGTCTCGTCGCGGCCCTCGGCGCCGATGACGTGTTCCACGCCGGCCAGTTCCAGCAGGTCGCCGAGTTCGGTGGCGTCCGCGACGTAGGAGGCGTGGACGGTGACCCTGCGCCCGTCGCGCCGGTCGGCGAGCGTGACCGCCTCGACGCGGTCGCCCTCGGTGTGCGCGGCGACGGGCTCGTGGCCGGTCAGCACGGTGAGCGCCCCGCAGGCCCGCCACGGCGCCAGCATCTCCTCGATGACGGCCGCGGCCACCCGCGGCTCGTGGCACATCCGGCTGACCACGCCGAGCCCCGGGTCGAGCCGGGGGTCCTGTGCCGCCGCGGGCGTGAGCGGGTAGTTGCGGCGGTAGTAGTCGCGCACCCGGCGGCGCAGGTCGGCGTAGCCGGGCGGGCAGGCGGGGCCTTCGATCCAGGGGTGCTCGTCGGGCGGCACGGCCTGGGCGGTGAGCTGCCCGCCGAGCCAGTCGGTGGGCTCGGTGAGCACCACGGTGCGGCCGAGCCGTGCGGCGGTGAGCGCGGCCGCCACGCCGCCCAGTCCGCCGCCGACGACGAGGATCTCGGTTCGTATCTCTGCCATTGCCCAGGTACTCCTTGTGACAGGTTCTGCCGGTCGGAACGGTCGGTTCCGGCTCGGTGGCCGTGCCGGGGGGTGTTCAGGGCAGCCGTGACCGACGGACGCCGCCCGTTTGCTTGCGTGCGTGCCGGTCGGCCGCCCTGGTCAGCTCACCGCCGCGATGCTGGTGCCCGGGATCAGCGGGCACGGCACCAGCAGGCTCTCGGCCCGCTGGTCGGGGTCGTCGAGCATGGCGTGCAGCCGGTCCACGGCGATGCGGCCGATCTCCTTGCGGGGAATCTCCAGCGAGGCCCACTGCCCGGCGAGGTCCGCCGGCGCGGCTTCCAGCACGGCGACGGACACGTCGTCGGGGATCTTGCGCCCGCGGGCGGCGAGCCGGTCGCGCAGGGCCTCGGCGTGCCGCACGCTCTCCACCACGATCGCGGTCGCGGCGCCACCCGCCACCTCGTCCAGCCATGCCTCGTCGATGTCCGGCGTGCCCCGGTGGCCGGGCGAGGTGTCCGTCAGCCCGAGCCGCCGGACGGCCTCCGCGTACCCGGTGCGGCGGTCGGTGTACGGCTCCAGTTCCAGCCAGTCGCGCACGTAGCCGAACCGCCGGTGGCCCAGGGCCGCGAGGCGCTCGACGATCTGCGCGCTCGCCGACCGGTAGTCGGGGATGATCTGCGGGATCTCCGCTCCGGGCACCTCGCGGCGGCCGATGTGGACGAAGGAGTACCCCTCGTACCAGAGCCGGGCCAGCTCGCCGCGGTCGGTCGACACACCGAGCAGGATGCTGCCGTCCGCCAGGTTCAGCCGGTTGGTGCCGCCCCGGTAGATCTTGCGCTCGCCGTCGCCGCCGGCCCCGGTGGAGGTGAACAGCACCAGGTCGAAGCCGCTCTCCTCGGCCCGCTCCTCGATCCCGAGGAGGAACTCGAAGTAGAAGTCCTCGCGCGCGTGCGGGAAGACGCGCTCGAAGGTGTGGACGCCCAGCAGGTTGTTGCGCTGCTTGCGCATGGCCCGGGCGGCGGGGTTGGCGACGTAGCCCAGTTCCTTGACGGCGTCGAAGACCCGCCGCCGGGTCTCCTCCGGGATCCGCGCGGTCGCCGCGTTGCCGCTGATCACCCGGGACACCGCCGACTGGGAGACCCCGGCGAGCCGCGCCACGTCTGCCTGGCTGGGCGCCTTGCCGCGCCGTCGTACTGTCATCACGCCCCCTGAAGCGCGTCCCGCCGGGCAGCGGTCGCCGCGGCATGTGTCGTGTCGGCCAGTTCCCCGGCCCGGCCCTTGGCGTGCAGCCAGCACGTCGCCCAGTGCCCGCCGCCCAGTTCGGTACGCGGCGGGGCCTGTTCGAGGCACTCTTGCATCGCGAAGGGGCAGCGGGGGTGGAACCGGCAGCCTGCCGGCGGATCGATCAGGCTGGGCGGCTCGCCCAGCTCGTCGGCTCCCGCGAAGAAGACCTCGCGGTCTCCCACGCCACGCTCGGGGTCCGGGGAGGACTCTATGAGCAGCTTGGTGTACGGGTGCTGCGGGGACGCGATCACGTCCTCTTTTGGCCCGGATTCCACCATCTGGCCTGCGTACATCACGGCGATCTCGTCGCACAGGTAGCGGGCACTGGCGATGTCGTGCGTGATGTACAGCAGGGCCAGGCCGTCCTCGGTGCGCAGCCGCTGCAGCAGGTTGAGCATCTCCAGCCGGATCGAGACGTCCAGCATGGAGATCGGCTCGTCCCCCAGCAGGACCCTGGGCTCCACGGCGAGCGCGCGGGCGATGACGACGCGCTGGCGCTGCCCGCCGGACAGCTCGTGCGGGAACTTCGCCGCGAACTCCGCGGCCGGGGTGAGGCTGACCCGCTCCAGCAACTGCGTCATCCGCTCCTCCCGTTCGGCCGCGGACAGCTGCGGATGGTGCAGCCGCAGGGCCCGGTCGAGGTTGTAGCGCACCCGGTGCAGCGGGTTCAGGGAACCGAACGGGTCCTGGAAGATGAGCTGGACCTCGGAGTGGTAGGTGCGCCGGGCCCGCCTGCTGCCGCTCAACGGCTCGCCGCGCAGCACGATCTCGCCCCGCGTCGGTTCGTGGAAGCGGGCCAGCATCCGGGCGAGGGTGGTCTTCCCGCTGCCGCTCTCCCCGACCAGCGCCAGGATCTGGCCGGGCCGCAGGCGGACGGTGGCGTCCTCGACCGCGCGGACCACGGAGGTACGGCCGAGCGCGCCGCGGACGGTGAAGTGCTTGGAGACGTCCCGCGCCTCCAGGACGTACTCGGGTGCCTGCGCCGCCTCGGGCTGCCGGGCCCTGCGGTCCGCAGCGGACGCGGCCTCGGCCACGGGCTTGCTCATCGGGTGTCGCCTCCGTTCTCGCCGTCGTTGTCGCCGCCGTTGTCGCCGTCGTTCTCGTTGAGCAGGCACGCCGCCTCGTGCCCGGGCCCGCGGCCCACCGGCAGCAGCGCGGGCAGGCGCTCGTCGCAGCCGTCCGTGCGCCGCGGGCAGCGCGGATGGAACGGGCAGCCCGCCGGGGGGCGGCGCAGGTCGGGCGGGGTGCCGGGGATGCCGTTCAGCTTGCGCAAGGGGGCGCGCAGCGGCGGGAAGGAGTCGCGCAGGCCCTGGGTGTAGGGATGCCTGGGCGCGCCGTAGATGGCCGCCGCCTCGCCCACCTCGACGATGCGGCCGGCGTACATCACCGCGATGCGGTCGGCCAGTTCCAGCAGCAGCGACAGGTCGTGGGTGACGAAGACGACGGCGAAGCCCAGCTCCCGGCGCAGCCGCAGCACCTGGGCGAGGATCTGCCGCTGCATCACCACGTCGACGGCCGTGGTCGGCTCGTCCATCACCACCAGCTCGGGCCGGCAGGCCAGGGCCAGGGCGATCGCGGCGCGCTGGCGCATCCCGCCGGACAGCTGGTGCGGGTAGTCGCGGACCCGGTCGGCGGAGATGCCGACCAGGGCGAGCAGTTCGGCCGCCCGCGCCCACGCGCCCCGCTTGGTCAGCGAGCGGTCGTGGGCGCGCAGCACGTCGGCGAACTGGGCGCCGATGCGCATCACCGGGTTCAGCGCGTCCATCGCGGACTGCAGCACGATGGACAGCGCCGTCCACCGGTAGCGGCGCAGCTGCCGGCCGTCGAGCGCGGCGAGGTCGACCGGCGGCGCGCCGTCCCTGCCGTGGAACAGGATCTCGCCCGCGGTGGTGACGGCCGGCGGGCGCTGCAACCGTGTCAGGGCGGTGATGAGCGTGGACTTCCCGGAGCCCGACTCCCCCGCGACGCCGAGGATCTCGCCGCGGCGCAGGGTGAAGGAGATGTCGGCGCAGGCGCGCACCGGGTCGCCGCCGGTGGCGTACTCGACCGTCAGGCCGCGGACGTCCAGGACGGCCTGGCCTGCCGGGATCGGCAACGGGCGCTGCTGCTCTGCCTGGACGGTCATCGGGCTCCCCCTCCGGGCCGGGCGGTCGTGGTGGAACGGGTCAAGGGTCGCGGGGGCGCGGGGTACGCCGTCGCGGGTCGCGGGGGCGTCGGGTTCGCCGTCTCGGGTCGCGGGGGTTTCGCGTATGCGGTCGTCACGCGGCGCCCCCTGCCCGCGCCGGCTGCTTGGCCCGCCGCACCGGCACCGGGCGGGCGGCGCGCAGCTTGGGGTTGGCCAGCTCGTCGATGCCGAAGTTGACCAGGGCCGCCGCGGTGCCGATCAGGGCGATGCACAGGCCGGGCGGCACGAACCACCACCACAGGCCGCGCAGGACCGCGCTCTGCTGCTGCGCGCCCTGGATCATCGTCCCCCAGCTGATCGCCGAGGAGTCGGAGATGCCGAGGAACGCCAGGCCCGCCTCGGCCATCACCGCGCCGATCATCGCGTGCAGGAACATCGACGCGATGAGGCCGGTCAGGTGCGGCAGCACCTCGGCGAAGACCAGCCGGCGGCCGCGCTCGCCGAGCATCCGCATGGCCCGCACGAAGTCGCGGTTCGCAATGCTCATCGCCTGGGCGCGCAGCGTGCGCGCCCCGCCCGACCAGCCGAAGAAGCCGATGATCAGGGCGATGGTGGTGAGCCCGGTGCCCTGCAGGTAGCCGGCCACGATCATGATCAGCGGCAGCGTCGGCATGACGAGGAAGAGGTTCGTCAGGAAGTTCAGGGCGGCGTCCACCTTGCCGCCGTAGAACCCGGCCGGTACCCCGACCACGATCGCGATCGCCGTGCCGACCACCGCGCCGAGCAGGCCGACGTACATCGAGCCGCGGGCGCCGGCGACGACCTGGGCGAGCATGTCCTGCCCGAACTGGTTGGTGCCGAGCGGATGTCCGCCGCCGGGCGACCGGGAGATGGCGGTGGTGTCGTTGGCGCGCGGGTCCAGGCCGAGCACGCTGTGCGTCAGCCAGGGGCCGAACACGGCGAGCAGGAGGAAGAAGGCCAGGATGGCCACGCCGATACGGACTTTCCAGCTGCGGAGGAACGCGGTGCGCAACTCCCGTCACCCCCCTTCCCTGATGCGCGGGTCGAGCAGGACGTACACCGAGTCGGCCAGCAGGTTGGCCAGCAGCACGGTCAGCGTGATGAGGAAGAAGACGCCCTGCATCACCGGGTAGTCGCGCTGCTGGAGGGAGGTGTAGAGCAGGTAGCCGATGCCCGGGTAGTTGAAGACGACCTCCGTGAGCAGGGCCCCGCCGACGACGTGGCCGAGCGCCAGGGCGAAGCCGGTGAAGTTCGGCAGGACCGCGTTGCGGGCGGCGTAGCGGAGCATCACCCGGCGGCCGGACAGGCCCTTGGCCTGGGCGAGCAGCACGTAGTCCTCGCGGACAGTGGTGACGGTCATGTTGCGCATGCCCAGCAGCCAGCCGCCGAAGGCCGAGAAGACGATGGTCGCCGCGGGCAGCGCCCCGTAGTGGAGCACGCTGAGCAGGAACGAGGGCGAGAAGCCGATCGACAGGTCAGCGTTGTAGCCGCCGGACAGCGGGAACCAGTCCAGCTGGAAGGCGAAGAACCACAGGCCCAGCAGCGCCATCCAGAAGTAGGGGACCGCCGAGACGAACGTGGTGAGCGGGCTGACGACCGCGTCGAACCGGCTGCCCGCCTTCCAGCCGGCCATCGCGCCGATGCCGGTGCCCAGCACGAACGCGATGACCGTGGTGACGCCGACCAGCAGCATGGTCCAGGGCAGGCTCTGCCGGAGCAGGCTGGTGACCGGAGTCGGGTAGTTGCTGATCGAGATGCCGAGATCGAAGTGCGCCAGCTGGCCCAGGTAGTCGAGGTACTGGCGGCCGATGCCCGCGTTGGGGTTGCCGAAGACCTTCTGGACGGACTCCATGGCGCTCGGCGACATCTGCTGGCCGCTGACGGCCTGGAGCTTCTCGACGATCGCGGCGGACGGATCGCCGGGCATCATCCGGGGCAGGAAGAAGTTCAGGGTGATCGCCGACCAGGTGGCGGCGAGGTAGAACCCCAGCCGGCGCAGCAGGAACCCCCAGCGGCGGGGGACCCTGGCCCGGCGTGCCGCGGGTGCGGCGGAGACGGCTGTCGCGGTCACTTGCCCGCCTGCTTCAGGTTCAGCAGGGTGAGGGTGGCGTCGGGACCGTTGCCGGGGAAGGGCACGTAGGTGAAGTGGTCGGGGTTTGGCCAGCCCGTCCAGTGCAGCGCGTTGATCAGCACGAACCAGTAGCTGTTGTAGATCGGGCTGAACGGCACCTGCTCGGCGACGATCCGCTGCATCTGCTCGCCGGCGCTCTTCTCGACGGCCGGGTCGTCGGAGGACAGCAGCTTCCCGATCGCGGCGTCGGTCGTCGCGTCCTTCCACCGGCCGAAGTTGGTGGCGGCCATCTGGCCGAGCGGACGGTAGGCCCGGCTGCTCAGCGCGCTGTAGACGCCGGCGACCCCGGCCCCGCCGGAGGTGCTGATGGTGAGGTCGAACGCGCCGGTCTGCTGCTGCTCGTAGAGGTTGGCGCCGGGTGCGCCCACCGGCTTGACGTTGATCCCCAGGGTCTGCTGCCAGCTGCGGATCATCATGTTCGCGTACGGGTCCCACCCGAAGTCCTGGTTGAACGACAGCTTCGGGGCGAAGGACCGGCCGTCCTTGACCAGCTTGCCGCCCTTGACCTCGTAGCCGCTGAGCGCCAGTTCCTTCCTGGCGCCCTCGGCGTCGACCTGCTGCACCTTGCCGCGGTACTCGGGAAGGATCACGTCGCGGTAGATCTGGTCGACCAGTCCCGTCGGCCCGGCCTCCGTGCCCGGCCGCTGGAGCGTGGCGACGATGTCCTTGCGCGGAATCGTCATCGCCAGCGCCCGCCGTACATGGACGTCGTCGAACGGGGCCTGGGCCGTGTTGTAGAAGAGGGAGTAGGCGCCGCCGGTGGCGTACTTCTGGTACAGGTGGTGCCGCGGGTCCTTCGCGGCGTACTCCTGCTCGCCGTTGCCCCAGGCCGCGAGCGCCCAGTCCACGTCGCCGCGCACCAGCTGCGCCCGCAGGGCGTCGCCGTTGGTCGGGATGATCTTGAGCTGCTTCATGGCGAAGCGGCCACCCCAGTAGTCGCTCCTGGCGCGCAGGGTGATCTGCTGGGGCGCGAAGCGGTCGAGGGTGAAGGGGCCGGTGCCGACCGGGTCGGGGTTGGTCCAGCTCTTGAGGTCCTTGCCCGTCCACAGGCGCGCCGGCACCACCGGGACCTGGATGGAGGCAAGCTGGCTCAGCTCGCTGAAGGCGGGGTGCGGCCAGTGCACGGTGACGGTGGACGCGTCCTGCTTGGCGACGCGGTCGTACGTGGTGCCGCCGATGTTGAAACTGGGGTCCTTGAGCGGGATGTTGAGCGAGAAGACCACGTCGTCGGCGGTCATCGGCCTGCCGTCGGAGAACGTCACGTCGTCCCGCAGCTTCACGGTGAGCGTGGTGCCCGCGGTGTCGAACTCCAGGCTCTTGGCCAGCCAGGGCTTGACCTTCGCGCCGTCGCTGTAGTCGACCCGCGCCAGCGGCTCGTAGATCATCTCGGCGTTGGGCGACTTCTGGATGGCGGGGCCGAAGACGTTGTAGTTGCGGATGAACGTCGTCCCGCCGTCGGTCTTCCCGAAGACGAGCGTGCCGGTGGCCTTGCCGCCGCCCGAGGCGGCCGTGCCCCCCTTGCAGGCACTCGCTCCCAGCGGTAGGGCGACGGCCACGGCGGCGGCACGCGCGATGAAGGCTCTTCTCGTGGACATGGCTGACTCCTGGCTCCTCGTGAGTGGCGACACGGCGCGGGCAAGGGGTGCGCATACGTATGAGCGCAGATCGGTGCGCTGTCATGGCCTCTGCTTCTACGTATGACCAGGGAACGTACGCACGTTGCAAGTACGCGTCAAGACTGTGTCGGGGAGATTTTCCGGCCACCCGGAAGAGGCGCGGCGCTCAGCGAGAGGCCGCCACCGCGCCCCACCTGCGAGCCCCGCGCAGGCGGTGCCGGGCGGCGCCGGACCCGCAACGGATCGACCGTTCAGCGACGTTGACACCCCGGCGGGATCCGCCCTAGGTTGACGCACCGGCTGATGCACCCCTCAGCGCCTGTCGTCATGGCCAGGCCCCGGTCAGCCTCGCTCGGCGCCGTATCGCGAAGGGCGTGCGCAGCAATTCCCGTGCCATTCCTCCCGGATACCGGACGCGTCTCCGGATCCCCTCCGGGACCCGTTTCCGGATCCGAACCCCCGGGATGTCCCGGAATCCTTCCCAACTCCCTTTCCCTCTGGGAATCTTCCTCCGGAGCCTCCGGATGCGGTGGCCGTCGCGGCCTCGCGTGCCGCAGCACCTGGGGAAAGCCCGTCCCACCCACGACCTGAGCGGGGCCGGCCCGGTGCCTCCACCGGCCCCGCTCAACTCCCCCCGT
>WRCZ01000076.1 GCA_009783685.1 Actinomycetes bacterium | reverse complement strand
TGGGCCGAGGGCCCGGACGACGCCTCCGCGCAGGCTCTGCTCAACGAGTGGTCGGAGGTCGTGGAGAGCGCCGGGCGGTGAGCAGGCGCCGGCACGGCGCGTCATGAGGGGGCCATTCGAGTGTGACGGCCGCGACGTGCGACGATGTGCGGCATGCCGCAGCAGCCACCCGAACGGAGCAGCCCCGTGCCCGGGGCTGCTCAGCGGCGCCCTGACGCCTCGATGTCGCTGCTCACCAACGTCATGGAGCACAGCCTGGACGACGGGTACGCGGAGGCCGCGGCCCGCCGGGGCGCCGTCGGCACGTCCCGCCTGCCGTCGGCGCTCAGCGGGCGGCTGTGGCTGGCCGCGGGACTGGTGCTCGCCGCGCTCGTGGTGACCCTCGGCGCGGCGCAGGCGCAGTTCGCGGCGCCGACCGTGGCCAAGGAGCGGCAGAACCTCATCGACCGCATCCAGTCCGAGACGCGCAGCGCGGACACGTTGCAGAAGAACGTGGACGCGCTGCGCGACACCGTCTCCTCGGAGCAGCAGGCGGCGCTGCGCGACCACGGCGGCCGGCAGAGCGCCGCGCTGCTGGAACTCATAGCCGGCGCGACCCCGGTCTCCGGCCCGGGCGTCAGGCTCGTCGTGGACGACGCCAAGGAGGCCTCCCAGGGGTCCACCGGCGGCCCGCGGGAGAGCAGCAGCTTCTCCGACACCGGGCGGGTCAGGGACCGCGACATGCAGCGTGTGGTGAACGGCCTGTGGGTGTCCGGCGCGGAGGCGATCTCGATCAATGGGCAGCGGCTGACCGCACTATCGGCCATTCGGGCGGCGGGTGAGGCCATACTGGTCGACAACAAGCCGCTGGCGCCGCCGTACACGGTGCTGGCGATCGGGGACGGGAAGCGGTTGAGCAGCACATTCCAGGACAGCGCGGACGGCCAGTACCTCCAGGTACTCAAGGACGACTACGGGATCCGCGCGAGCATCGGCGTCCAGGACGAGCTCGACCTGCCCGCGGCACCGAGCATCGTCGTGCGCTATGCCACGCCGGTCCCCGGCAACCAGAAGGCCGACAGCGCCGCGAACGGGAAGGGTTCGAAGTGATCGCCGTACTGGGCCTCGTCGTGGGAGTCGTGGTCGGCCTCGTGCTGCGCCCCGTCGTGCCGTCCGGGGTGGAGCCCTACCTGCCCATCGCCGTGGTCGCCGCGCTGGACGCCGTGTTCGGCGGCCTGCGGGCCATGCTCGACGGGATCTTCGACGACAAGGTGTTCGTCGTCTCCTTCCTGTCCAACGTCGTGGTCGCGGCCCTGATCGTGTTCCTCGGCGACAAGCTCGGCGTCGGCGCCCAGCTGTCCACCGGCGTCGTGGTCGTCCTCGGCATCCGGATCTTCTCCAACGCCGCCGCGATCCGCCGGCACGTCTTCCGGGCGTGACGCGGACATGAGCGACGAGCAGACACTCCGCGAGCCGGACGAGCGTCCGGAGCCCGGGACGGCCGCCGAGGGCACCGGTGGCGACGAGACCGGCGGGCAGCGCGCCGAGGGCGCCGCGAGCGGCAATGGCCCTGACAGTGCTGTTCAGGAGTCCCAGGAGCCTGCCGCGGACGGCGGAGCGGCCGCGGAGCGCGCCGCCGAGGACCGGGTGGCCAACGGCCGCCGGCGGCTGCTGAACGGCCTGTGGCCGCCGCGGCTGTCGCGCGCCCAGCTGATCGTCGCGGTGCTGCTGTTCGTCCTCGGGCTCGGCCTGGCGATCCAGGTGCGCACCACGAGCGACAACGGGGCGCTGCGCGGCGCACGCCAGGAGGACCTGGTCCGTATCCTCACCGAGCTGGACAACCGCAGCCAGCGGCTGCAGGACGAGAAGCGCGGGCTGGAGAGCCAGCGCTCCCAGCTGGAGACCAGCTCGAACCAGGCGGCCGAGGCGCTCAAGCAGACCCAGCAGAAGGAGGCCCAGCTGGGCATCCTGGCCGGCACCGTCAAGGCCGAGGGCGCGGGGATCACCCTGACGATCACCGACCGGCACGGCGGCGTGCAGGCCGACTCCCTGCTGGACACCCTGCAGGAGTTGCGCGCGGCCGGCGCCGAGGCCATCCAGATCGACGACGTCCGGGTCGTCGCGGACACCTACTTCACCCAGGGTGCGGACGGTGTCCTCATCGACGGCCACAAGCTGTCACAACCGTATGTCTTCAAGGTGATCGGCAATCCGCAGGACCTGGAACCGGCACTGAACATCCCCGGAGGGGTCGTGCAGACGCTGGAGAAGGAGCAGGCCACGGCGGATGTGGTGCGATCGCAGAAGATCGTCGTGGACGCCTTGCGGCCGTCGAAGCAGCCTGACTACGCTCGGTCATCCCAGTGAGGCAGGGGGTCCGGGCATCAGTGGGGTCCTGAGTAGTGGAAACTGTGAGTAGCGAGGGTTGGTCCTGCCCCACGGGCGGGTCTGCTTCTTTCAAGGGGAATCGCCCGTGAAGTTGTTTGGGAAGTTGTTCGGCAAGAGCGCGCGGCAGTCGGGAGACCCGGCGACGGCGCGCCATCGTGCCCCGCGGCACATGACCGACGAGGGTCAGGGCGGCCCCGGGGACCGCCCGCTGTTCAGGAACGACGTGCCCGGATCCGGCGGGGACTTTTCCGGCGGCCCCGGCGTGGCGCCTGTTGACCCCGCTTCCGCCGGACGCATAGGTTTCGGGGATCCAGCGACGTCGGGCACGGGCGGAGGGATCGGCTTGCCGGTATGCAGCAGGTGCGGTCACACCAACGCGGAGGCCAGCCGTTTCTGCTCGAACTGCGGTGCGCCCCTGCGGGCAGGCGCGGCGCCGTACGAGCGGGCCTCGGAGACCACCTCCACCATCTCGATCTCCGGTATCGAGGCGTACGAGGCGGAGGCCACCGGCCAGACGCCGGTGCCGTCGCTGTCGCCGGAGGCGCAGTCCGCGGTCGCCGCGCTGCCGCCCGGCTCCGCGCTGCTCATCGTGCGGCGCGGCCCGAACTCCGGCAGCCGCTTCCTGCTCGACGGTGAGCTGACCACCGCGGGGCGCCACCCGCAGAGCGACATCTTCCTGGACGACGTCACGGTCTCCCGCCGGCACGTGGAGTTCCGCCGCGGCCCGGACGGTGGCTTCACCGTCTCCGACGTGGGCAGCCTGAACGGCACCTACGTCAACCGCGAGCGGATCGACTCGGTGTCGCTGGCGAACGGCGACGAGGTGCAGATCGGCAAGTACCGGTTGGTGTTCTACGCAAGCCAGCGGGGCATCTGACCCCGCCCGGCTCCCGCCCGGGACCTCGTCCCGGGCGGGCCCCCGAGGGAAGGTGTGCATGCCGAGATCGCCAGGCGGGGCCACAGACGGCACCGCGGCCCCGTCCGCCGACGGCACGCTGCTGAGCATCGGCGCGGTGCTCAGCCGGCTGCAGGACGAGTTCCCCGAGGTCACCATCTCCAAGATCCGCTTCCTGGAGGCGGAGGGCCTGGTCGAGCCGCAGCGCACGCCCTCGGGGTACCGCAAGTTCGGCGAGCGGGACGTCGAGCGGCTGGCGTACGTCCTGCGGGTGCAGCGCGACCACTACCTGCCGCTGCGGGTGATCAGGGAGCACCTCGACGCCCTGGACGCCGGTGAGCCGGTCGTGACACTGGCGGCGGTGGCCGACGGCCGGGCGAAGGTCGGGCTGCCCGGCCCCGCGGGCAGCCCGGAAGCCGCGGCGGACCCCGGGCCCGGCCCGGACGACGTGCCGGCGGAGCTGCGGGTCGGCCGGGACGAGCTGCTGGCCGCCACCGGCGCGGACAGCGCCGAGCTGGAGCAGTGGGAGTCCTACGGCCTGGTCGAGGCCGGCCGGGACGGCGGCTACGACGCCGAGACGGTGAACATCGCGCGGCTGATCGTGGAACTCGGCCGGTTCGGCCTGGAGCCCCGCCACCTGCGGGCCGTGAAGGCCGCCGCGGACCGGGAGGCCGGACTGGTGGAGCAGGTGGTGGCGCCGCTGCGCCTGCACCGCAACCCGCAGACCCGCACCCATGCCGAGATCACGGCCCGCGAGCTGGCCTCGCTGTCCGTTCGGCTGCATGCAGCAATGGTTCAGTCCGCATTGCGTGTACGCCTGCGCTGACCGGCGAATACGGCCTTTTCCGGCCCCTTCGGAGGCGCCGGACGGCCGCGCCGGGCTCTGCCCGACTACCCAAACCCGGCAGGCACGGCCTAGGGTTGCTGTGTGAACGAGCTCGACGTTGTGGGTGTCCGGGTCGAAATGCCCTCCAACCAACCGATCGTGCTCCTGCGTGAAGTGGGAGGCGACCGGTACCTGCCCATCTGGATCGGGCCGGGGGAGGCGACGGCCATCGCCTTCGCGCAGCAGGGCATGACGCCTGCGCGACCGCTCACCCATGACCTCTTCAAGGACGTGCTCGAGGCCGTCGGGCAGACCCTCACCGAGGTGCGCATCACCGACCTGCGGGACGGCGTCTTCTACGCGGAGCTGGTGTTCGCCAGCGGAGTCGAGGTCAGCGCCCGCCCGTCCGACGCCATAGCGCTCGCGCTGCGCACGGGGACGCCGATCTACGGCAGCGACGGGGTGCTGGACGACGCCGGGATCGCCATCCCGGACGAGCAGGAGGACGAGGTCGAGAAGTTCCGGGAGTTCCTGGACCAGATCTCGCCCGAGGACTTCGGCACCAGCAACCAGTAGCCGCCCGCTCCCCGAGGTAGGGCAAGGTTGCTCCGCCGTACGAGCATTCGGGTAGTCGTTCCCGGTATGCGGTCGGATGAAACCACTCGTGGGGTGAATATCACTCGGCGTGCCGAGTGTGGCGATCGTTGACGCACCCCTGGGGACTGCCTACCGTCAACATGGAAAGTCTCGTGGCACATGCGCGCGACCGCGAGGCGCTAAGGACGGAGGGCGGCGTGAGAAGCACCGGAGACGGGTGGGTGCCCGGCGGTCCGCTGGCTCTCCGCGGGCCTCTGCCCCGAGTGGCCGCGGGGGACGCGGGCGGTTCCGGCAGTTCTGGCAGTTCTGGCGTTTCAACGGGGCGCGGCAGTTCCGCCGATCAGGTTCCCGACTGCACGGCGGAGCAGATCGGCTACCGCGGGCCCACCGCCTGCGCGGCGACCGGCATCACCTACCGCCAGCTCGACTACTGGGCCCGCACCGGCCTGGTGGAGCCCAGCGTCCGGCCCGCCTACGGCTCGGGCACCCAGCGGCTCTACGGCTTCCACGACGTCGTCGTGCTGAAGATCGTCAAGCGCCTGCTGGACACCGGCGTGTCCCTGCAGAACATCCGCACCGCGGTGCAGCACCTGCGGTCGGTCCGGCCGTCCGAGCTGGCCCGGATGACGCTGATGAGCGACGGCGCGACCGTCTACGAGTGCACCTCGCCCGACGAGGTCGTCGACCTGCTCCAGGGCGGGCAGGGCATCTTCGGCATCGCGGTCGGCGTGGTGTGGCGGGACGTGGAGAGCGCCCTGTCCCAGATGCACGGCGAGCGTGTCGACACCGGGGAGACCCTGGTCGGCCACAACCCCGCGGACGAGCTGGCCAGGCGCCGCAACCGGGCGGTCTGAGCAGCGCGGTCGCGACACCGTACACGTGTACGGCCGATGTCGGTGGAGTGCGGGACGATCGAGGGTGTGAGAAGTGCGCCGACGATCCTCCACCTGGACATGGACGCGTTCTTCGCCGCGGTCGAGCAGGCGTCGAAGCCGAGCCTGCGGGGCAAGCCGGTCGTGGTCGGCGGCCTCGGGCCCCGCGGCGTGGTGTCGACCGCGTCCTACGAGGCGCGGGTGCACGGCGTCCACTCGGCGATGGCCATGGCGCACGCCCGCCGGCTCTGCCCCAACGCCGCGTACCTGATCCCGCGCTTCGGGATCTACCGGCAGATCAGCGAGATCGTGATGGCGCTGCTCGCCGAGGTGTCGCCGCTGATAGAGCCGCTGAGCCTCGACGAGGCGTTCATCGACCTGGAGGCCGGCGAATCGGCCGACGATCCGCGGGCGGTCGCCGAGGGGCTGCGCGCCCGGATCCGGGCCACCACCGGTCTCACCGCGTCGGTGGGCCTGGCCGGGTCCAAGCTGCTCGCCAAGATCGCATCCGAGCAGGCCAAGCCGGACGGCCTGGTCGTCGTCGACCCCGGCAGCGAGCGGGCGCTGCTCGACCCGCTGCCGGTCCGCACCCTGTGGGGCGTCGGCCCGGCCACCGCCGAGCACCTGCGCAAGGCCGGCATCGTCACCGTCGCCGAGATCGTCCACGCCGGAGAGGCCGAGCTGGTGCGGCTGCTCGGCAAGGCGCACGGCACCTCCCTGCACGCCATGGCCGCCGGCCTCGACAACCGGCCGGTGGTCGCCGACCGGGACGTGAAGTCGATCTCCGTGGAGGACACCTTCGACACCGACCTGCACGACCGCGCCCACGTGCGCTACGAGATCGACCGGCTGGCCGACCGCTGCGTGCAGCGGCTGCGCGGCGCCGGCCGCTCCGGGCGCACCGTGGTCGTCAAGGTCCGCCGCTACGACTTCTCGACGCTCACCCGCTCCGAGACGCTGCGCGCACCCACCGACGACCCGTCCGTGGTCCGCGAGACCGCGCGGCGGCTGGTGGAGGGGGTGGACACCACCGGCGGGGTGCGGCTGCTCGGCGTGGGCGTCGCGGGGCTGGCCGACTTCACCCAGGAGGACCTGTTCGCGCAGCACGCCGGTGAGCAGGAGCCGGGGGAGGAGATCGTGCCGGAGCTGCCCGCGGTGCCGCCGCCGCAGCCCGAGCGGGCCAACCGCTGGCTGCCCGGACAGGACGTGGTGCACGACGAGTACGGCGCCGGCTGGGTACAGGGCAGCGGCGTCGGACGGGTCACGGTCCGCTTCGAGGTGCCCTCGGACACCGTGCCCGGCCGCGTGCGCACCTTCGCCGTGGACGACCCGGCGCTCGCGCACGCCGACCCGCTGCCGCTGGGGCCGGCCGGCGGCGGTCAGTCGCCGGCGACCTCGCCGAAGTCCCGGTCCGGCGGCGCGTCGGGACCGCGGCCGGAACCGGACCGCGGCACGTCCATCCCGTAGTGGTGGTACAGCTGCAGCTCCTGCTCGGGGGACAGGTGACGCCCGACGCCGAAGTCCGGTGCGTCCCTGATCAGCGCCTTGCGGAACGGCACCCGCAGCTCGTCGTTCACCACCTCGCTCGGCTCCAGCGGCACGAACGCGTCACGGGTGAACAGTCCGGTGCGCACCGCCGCCCACTCCGGCGAGCCGGTGGCGTCGTCGAGGTACACCTCGTCCACGGTGCCGATCTTGGTTCCGTCGCGGTCCAGGGCCCGGCGTCCGATCAGGCTGCGCGGATCGATGTCGCTCTGCACGGGACCTCCAGCCTGGGAGAACTCGAATACTGCTCGATACCAATCAAAGCCACAACGCAGGCGCTGTCGACTCGGACCGGCGCGTCGCACTCCCGGCCGCCGCGCACCGGCCGGTGCACCGAAGGCGCTGGTAGGCTGGTGGGCGGCTGCAGACCCCTTGCGGGAGAGCTTCCGGAACGTCCCGTCAGGGGCCTCGCGGAAGCGCCGAAGGAGCAAACCCTCCCCGGAATCTCTCAGGCATCCGTACCGCATGGGCGAGGTCACTCTGGAAAGCAGGGCACGCCCCGGGAGCGCCGCAGCCTCCGGGAACCGGCCCTCACCGACGGTGAAAGCCGCCCCTCGCGGGGGCGGTGAAGCTCTCAGGTCCGATGACAGAGGGGGAGGCCGTACGGGTGTCCGCGCCGTTGGCACCCCCGAAGGTCGTCGCAGACCAGGAGGCCTCCTCAGATGACTGACCGCCGCATCCCCCTCGCGGAGCTGGAAGCCGGTGTGCCGTTCGCGCGCCGCCACATCGGCCCCGACGCCGAGGCGCAGGCCAAGATGCTCGCCCAGGTCGGCTTCGGCTCGCTCGACGAGCTGACCGCTGCGGCGGTGCCCGACACGATCAAGAGCGCCGAGGCGCTCGGCCTGCCCGCCGCGCTCACCGAGGCCGAGGTGATCGCCGAGCTGCGCGCGCTCGCCGACCGCAACCAGGTGCTCGCGCCCATGATCGGCCTCGGCTACTACGGCACCTTCACCCCGCCGGTCATCCTGCGCAACGTCATGGAGAACCCCTCCTGGTACACGGCCTACACGCCGTACCAGCCGGAGATCTCGCAGGGGCGCCTGGAGGCGCTGCTGAACTTCCAGACGATGGTCGCCGACCTCACCGGGCTGCCCACCTCCGGCGCCTCGCTGCTGGACGAGGGCACCGCGGCCGCCGAGGCGATGGCGCTGTCCCGGCGGGTCGGCAAGGTCAAGAACGGCGTCTTCCTGGTCGACGCCGACACCTTCCCGCAGACGGTCGCGGTCATCGAGACCCGCGCCGAGCCGACCGGCGTCGAGGTCGTCGTCGCCGACCTGAGCGACGGCATCCCCGCCGAGGCCGCCGAGCGCGGCGTCTTCGGCGTGCTGCTCCAGTACCCGGGCGCCTCCGGCGCGGTCCGCGACCTGCGCCCGGTCATCGAGCAGGCCCACGAGCTGGGTGCGGTCGTCACCGTCGCCGCCGACCTGCTCGCGCTGACCCTGCTCACCTCGCCCGGCGCCCTCGGCGCGGACATCGCCGTCGGCACCACCCAGCGCTTCGGCGTGCCGATGGGCTTCGGCGGCCCGCACGCCGGCTACATGGCCGTCCGCGACGCCTACGCCCGCAACCTGCCCGGCCGGCTGGTCGGCGTCTCCGTGGACGCCGACGGCGACAAGGCCTACCGGCTGGCCCTGCAGACGCGCGAGCAGCACATCCGCCGCGAGAAGGCCACCAGCAACATCTGCACCGCGCAGGTCCTGCTCGCGGTCATGGCGGGCATGTACGCGGTCTACCACGGCCCCGACGGCCTGGCCGCGATCGCCCGCCGCACCCACCGCTACGCCGCCGTGCTGGCCGCGGCCCTGCGCGGCGCGGGCCTGGAGACCGAGCACGACGCGTTCTTCGACACCCTGACCGTCCGGGTGCCCGGCAAGGCCGCCGGTGTGGTCGAGGCCGCCCGCGAAGCCGGCGTCAACCTGCGGCTGACGGACGCCGACCGGGTCGGCGTGGCCTGCGACGAGACCACCAACCGGGCCCAGCTGGCCGCGGTGCTGGCCGCCTTCGGCGCGCCCGCCGCCGACCTCGACGCGCTGGACGCGGCGACCGCCGACGCGCTGCCCGCCGCCCTGGCCCGCACCGAGCCGTACCTGACCCACCCGGTCTTCCACCAGCACCGCAGCGAGACCGCGATGCTGCGCTACCTGCGCCGGCTCGCCGACCGCGACTACGCGCTGGACCGCGGCATGATCCCGCTCGGCTCCTGCACGATGAAGCTCAACGCCACCACCGAGATGGAGCCGGTCACCTGGCCGGAGTTCGGCGCGCTGCACCCGTTCGCGCCGGCCGAGCAGGCCGCCGGCTACCTGGAGCTGATCCACGGCCTGGAGGACCAGCTCGCCGAGGTCACCGGCTACGACAAGGTCAGCCTGCAGCCCAACGCCGGGTCGCAGGGCGAGCTCGCCGGGCTGCTCGCGGTGCGCGCCTACCACCGGGCCAACGGCGACACCGGCCGCACCGTCTGCCTCATCCCGTCGTCCGCGCACGGCACCAACGCGGCCAGCGCCGTCATGGCCGGGATGAAGGTCGTCGTCGTCAGGACCGGCCAGAACGGCGACGTGGACGTCGACGACCTGCACGCCAAGATCGAGCAGCACCGCGCGTCGCTGGCGGTGCTGATGGTGACCTACCCGTCCACGCACGGCGTGTTCGAGGACAACATCACCGACATCTGCGCGGCCGTGCACGACGCGGGCGGCCAGGTGTACGTGGACGGCGCCAACCTGAACGCGCTCGTCGGCCTGGCCCGGCCCGGCCGGTTCGGCGCGGACGTGTCGCACCTGAACCTGCACAAGACCTTCTGCATCCCGCACGGCGGCGGCGGCCCGGGCGTCGGCCCGGTCGCGGTCCGCGCGCACCTCGCCCCCTACCTGCCCAACCACCCGCTGCAGCCCGCCGCGGGCCCGGAGACGGGCGTGGGACCGGTCTCGGCCGCCCCCTGGGGCTCGGCGGGCATCCTGCCGATCTCCTGGACGTACGTGCGGCTGATGGGCGCCGAGGGGCTCAAGCAGGCCACGCAGATGGCCGTGCTCGGCGCGAACTACGTCGCCAAGCGCCTGGAGCCGCACTTCCCGGTGCTCTACACCGGCCCCGGCGGCCTGGTCGCCCACGAGTGCATCGTCGACCTGCGCCCGCTGAGCAAGGACACCGGCGTCAGCGTCGACGACATCGCCAAGCGCCTGATCGACTACGGCTTCCACGCGCCCACCATGTCGTTCCCGGTGGCCGGCACGCTGATGATCGAGCCGACCGAGAGCGAGGACCTCGCGGAGCTGGACCGCTTCTGCGACGCGATGATCGCCATCCGCGGCGAGATCGACCGGGTCTCGGGCGGCGAGTGGCCCGCCGACGACAACCCGCTGCACAACGCCCCGCACACCGCGGCGGCGCTGGGCGGCGCGTGGACGCACCCCTACAGCCGGCAGGAGGCCGTCTTCCCGGCCGGCGTGTCGGCGGCCGACAAGTACTGGCCGCCGGTGCGGCGCATCGACGGCGCCTTCGGCGACCGCAACCTGGTGTGCTCCTGCCCGCCCCTGGACGCCTACGACGACTGACGGCCGACGCCGCGGGCCGCACCAGGCCGCGCAACCCGTCCGGGCATGGCTGAGCCGGTTCCGCTGGAGACAGGGGAACCGGCTCGGAGGTGCGGTCGCGCGGGGCGGGCCGTCAGGCCGCCGTGGTGATCTGCTCGCTGCCCAGCGGGCGGTGCGGCGCGATGATCCGGCCGTCGGGGAGCAGTTCCCCGGTGTCCTCGAAGAGGAGTACTCCGTTGCACAGCAGGCTCCACCCCTGCTCCGGGTGGTGGGCCACGGTACAGGCGGCCTCACGGTCGGAGCAGTCGGCGGCAGGGCACTGCGGATGGTGCTGGCACATGGTCGATGGTGTCTTTCGCTGCGAGTGATTGATGCCTTCGGTCGTGCTGGCTGCCTGGCTCACGGTGCGTCCCCCCGTTCGTGTGCGGCGGTCCCAAGTCTCGTCCTGCCGGGATGATTCCGCAGGGATTTCCCCCAGCCGGTACTCATTGAGGGAAGACGCGTCACCCGCGCGGGCGGTTGCGCGGCAGAGCGACGGTGCCCCCCTCTCCTCGTCGGGAGAGGGGGGCACCGTCGTGCCGTCCCGGGCCGGGGCCGGCCGCCGCTCAGGCCGGTGAGCCGGCCAGCGGCGGGGGCGCCAGCCGTACGTTGAGCACCGGCGCCAGGTCCACCAGCCGGTAGATCTGGTGCGAGGCGATCCCGGGCGGCGCCGGCGCCAGCGGGATGATCAGGTCCGACGGGTCGGGCTGGGCGGTCGCCGCGTCCGCCCGCGGCACCGAGTGCAGCCACAGGGCCAGCATGTACAGGCCCGGCACCGACAGCAGGTGCGGCTGGTACGTGGACGGCAGTGCCTCCGCCTGCCGCAGCGCCCGCTCCGTGGACACCAGGTACGGGCCCTCGGAGAACCGGGAGAACACCCACCCGTCCGGTGTCGCCACCGTCTCGCCCGCCGCGGCGACCCGTGCGCCCACCCTGATATGGAACCGCCAGCCGGTCAGCCGCGCCTGGGGCAGCGCACCGGGGACGGGCGCCGGTTCGAACACATGGACAGGAAGCGGGTGTTCGGCGTCCAGGGGCCCTTCCGCGGCACGCAGAGCCGGGGTCCTTGCCTCCAGGACCGCGGTGGGCGAACTGAGCGCCGCGAGGACGCTCAGGAGGGCAGGGGCGGGTGCAGGGGGGACAAGCAGCGGCATGATGTCGCCTCTCACTCTGGAGACACAACTGGAGACACAGGTGGTGCGGGGTGTGGGGCGCGGACGGCGCGGTCGGTACGGGGGAAGGCGTCCGGCTCGGGCACGTCCGGCGAGGGCGGAGTCCTTGCCTTGTGCGCGGAGTTTATACGACGCGTGTTCGCTCCGTGTTTCGTCTAGTCGCTGCCAGTATTACGCGCAAGGCGAGAATTCGCCTTCTTTGACAGGCTGCCGCGCAGCATTCCCGCAGGGTATGAGGTGGGCGGTGCATTTTTCTGCCCGCCACGGTCGGCCGGAACCCGCCGGTCGTATTCGCCGGTGTTTACGCAGGTCCCGTGCGCCCGAATGTGCCGCTGGAACGTGCTGCCGTCGTCCGATAGGGCAAGCGTAGCGTGCGGACGTGATCGCTCGCGGCGTTATCGATCATTTGGGTGGGCATCCTCGTGTGGGGACCGCTCGAGGGAGGGACGCTTCGATGGGCGAGAAGGTCGTGGCCGGCGCGTTCGACCTGGCCGATCGCCGGATGTACCGGCGGAAGCTTCAGCAGTGTCTGCTGGGGCTGGAGCGGCTGTTGGACGAGAAGCGATTCGATCGGCCACGGAATCTCATGGGTCTGGAGATCGAATTGAATCTCGCGGATTCCGGGGGGCTGCCGCGCATGATGAACGAAGAGGTGCTGGAGCGCATCGCGAGCCACGATTTCCAGACCGAGCTGGCACAGTTCAATATTGAAGTGAACATCGCGCCGCATCGGCTATCCGGGCGGGTGCTCGACCGGCTGGCCGAGGAACTGCGCACCGGTCTGGGCTACGCCGACCGGATGGCCGGTGAAGTGGGTGCACGCATCGTGATGGTGGGAATACTGCCTACTCTTGAGGCGCAGGACCTCGTCTCGGCGAACCTCTCCAGGGCCGACCGCTACACCCTGCTCAACGACCGCATCCTGGCCATGCGCGGCGAGGACATCACCGTGGACATCGAGGGCGTCGAGCACCTGGTCTACACCTCGGCCTCCATCGCGCCCGAGGCCGCCTGCACCTCCACCCAGCTGCACCTGCAGGTCACGCCGGGCCGCTTCGCCGCGGTGTGGAACGCCGCGCAGGCGGTCTCCGGGCCGCAGATCGCCGCCGCGGCCAACTCGGCCTTCCTCTTCGGCCGCGAACTGTGGCGCGAGACCCGGCCACTGCTGTTCCAGCAGTCCACCGACACCCGGCCCCAGGAGCTGCGGGCCCAGGGCGTGCGCCCGCTCACCTGGTTCGGCGAGCGGTGGATCGACTCGGTGACCGACCTCTTCGCCGAGAACGTGCGCTACTTCCCGTCGCTGCTGCCGATCTGCGACGACGAGGAGCCGCTGCGGGTGCTGGACGACGGCGGCATACCGCAGCTGCGCGAGCTGACCCTGCACAACGGCACGATCTATCGCTGGAACCGGCCGGTCTACCAGGTCGTGGACGGGGTGCCGCACCTGCGGGTGGAGAACCGGGTGCTGCCCGCGGGCCCCACCGTCACCGACGTGCTCGCCAACGCGGCGTTCTACTACGGTGTGGTCCGGGCGCTGGCCGAGGCCGCCAGACCGCTGTGGCACCGGCTGCCGTTCGGCGCCGCCGCGGCCAACTTCGACGCGGCGTGCCGGGACGGCATCGGCGCGGTGCTGCACTGGCCGCGCGGGCGCGGCGGCACCCTGGCGGAGGTGCCGGCCGCCGACCTGATCCGCGACGAGCTGCTGCCGCTCGCCTCCGCCGGACTCGACGCGTGGGGCATCGACCCGGTGGACCGGGACCGCTACCTGGGCGTCATAGAGGAGCGCTGCCGGCGCCGGACGAACGGCGCCGAGTGGCAGGCCGCGGTCTTCCACCGGCTGCTGGAGCGCGGGCTCGACCGGCGGCTGGCCCTGGCCACGATGACGCAGCGCTACCGCGCCCTGATGGAGGCCGGCGAGCCGGTGCACACCTGGCCGCTCGACTGACCGGCCCGGCATCCCGTGCCGTCCGTTCCATCCGGGCGGGGGGGGTCCGTCCGGGAACCGGGCCCGCGGGCTCCCGGACGGTGAAGGCCCGCACGGCTCAGGGGGCCGCGGCCGCGGCGCTGGACGCCGCCGCCACCACCGCCTTGAGCAGCACCGCCTGGATCTGCTGGGGATCGTTCACGCGGTAGGCCGCGCCGCCGGTCGCCCTGGCGATCGTGTCGCACGCCGCCAGGTCGGCCTCCGGGCCGACCGCGATCATGATCATCGGCACCGGGTGCTGCGGGTTGCCGAGCGCCTTGAGCCGGGAGGTGAGGGCGCTCAGTTCGATGCTGCCCGGATCCTCGTTGGCCCCGTCGGTGAGCACCACCACCGCGTTGAACGCCCCGGCCGCGTAGGAGCGGAGCGCGTCCTCGTACACCGCGAGCGAGGTGTCGTACAGGCCCGTCGAGCCGCCGGGCACCGGCTCCAGCGCGCGGAAGGCGGTGTGCAGCCGCTGCCGCTGGGTGGCCCCGCCGGCCGCCTTCCCGCCGAGCCGCCCGGTGGGGACGAGGACCTGGTAGTCGCGGGTGCCGTCCAGCCGGGTGGCGAAGCGCCACAGGCCGATCTGGTCGCGGTCGGTGAACTGCCCGAGGGCCTGCTCCAGCGCGGACCTGGTGACGTCGAGCCTGGTCTGCCCGCCCGCTCCCGGGACCAGCGCGCCCATCGACGCCGAGGCGTCCACGACGGTGGTGATCCGGGCGCTCTGCACGGTGATCTCCCACATCAGCCGCAGCTTCTGCAGCTCCGCGGGCGAGGGGGAGGGGGCGGGGGAGGCCGACACCGGCTGCGGGGTGCGGCCGCCCGCCCTGGCCAGCGTCGCGGCCGCCGGCGGCGCCTCCGGAGCGCGGAACCCCGCCGCGGTCAGGGTGCGCAGCGCGTCGTCCTGGCCGAGCAGCAGCAGGAAGCGGTCCGCGGCCCGCGCCTGGTCGACGGACAGGTCGCG
>WRCZ01000075.1 GCA_009783685.1 Actinomycetes bacterium | reverse complement strand
GAGGATGCCCGTGTAGGAGCTGAGCGTGAAGCCCTTGCGCGGCACGTCCACGGTGAACAGGACGGAGAACGCCATCGGCCCGAGGAAGTACACCACGGCCACCAGGCCGACGAGGCCGCGCCACAGCCGGGGCCGGCCCCGGCGGCGGGTGGCGGCCGGCGCGGGCACCGCCGCGGCGGTGCCCCGGCCGGGCGCGGAGGGGGTCAGTGCAGCCATCGCGCGCTCCTGCGCTGCAGCGGGATGTACGCGGCCATCACCAGACCGGCGATCACGATCATGTCCAGGCTCAGCGCGAGCGCCACGTTGCCCTGGCCGGCGAGGACGTTGCCGGACAGCGCGTTGGCGATCTGCAGGGTGATCAGCGGCACCGAGCTGCCGACGACGGCCGCGGCGGTCGCGTACGCGGCGAAGGCGCTGCCGAAGAGCAGTACGAAGCCGCCGAGCAGCGACGGCGCCAGGATCGGCAGCGCCACGTGCGTCCAGTACTGCCGGGTGGTGGCGCCGCTGTTCTGGGCCGCCTCCCGCCACTGGACCCGCAGCCCCTCCAGCGCGGGCGTGACGGTGAGCACCATCAGCGGCACCAGGAAGTACAGGTAGACGACCGTCAGGCCGGTGAAGGAGTACAGGCTCCAGCCGTGCCGGGTCAGGTCGAGCGCCCGCGTGAGCTCGCCCGAGTTGCCCAGGGTGGCGACGAACGCGAAGGCGAGCGGCACCCCGCCGAAGTTGGCGAGCACCCCGGAGGCGGCCAGCGCCGCCTCGCGCAGCGCCCGGAAGCGCGAGGTGACCACAGCGTGGGCGAGCGGCAGGCCGAGCAGCACGCCGAGGGCGGCGGTGAGCGCGGAGAGCCTGACGCTGCCCCACAGCGCGGTGAGGTAGGCGCCGTGCACCGACTGGGTGATGTTCCCGGTGGTCCAGTGCACGCCCCCGGGGGCGCCGGGCGCGGTCCTGAACGCGCTGGTGACGATCGCGAAGGCGGGCAGCCCGAAGACGACGAGGACGAAGACGATCAGGGGCAGGGCGGCGAGCCGGCCCGGCGAACGGCGCCGGCGGCCGGCGCCCCTGCGGGGGGCGGGCGTGGGGACGGGGGCGACGGCGGCCGGGCCGCCGCCGGCCCCCTCCGGGGAGGGGCCGGCGGCGGGCGGCGGCGTCGCGGCGTGAGCCGTGGTCATGGCGCCGGTCAGCTCACGGCCTTGGCCCAGCCGGCGAGCACGGCCTTCTGGGCCGCGTCGACCTGGGCGGAGGTCGGGAACGCCGGGGTGCCGGTCACCGCAGGGAGCTTCGCGGCGGCGGCCTGGTCGACGGTGCCCTTCTGGGCCATCGCGGGCATCTCCGCGGGCCGCGAGAAACCCTGGAGCCACAGGTTCTGGCCCTCGGCGCTGTAGAGGAACTCCTCCCACAACCGGGCGGCCGCGGGGTGCGGCGCGTACTTGTTGATCGCCTGGCTGTAGTACTGGGCGTACTGGCCGTCGGAGGGCACCGCGACCTTCCACTCCAGGCCCTTGGCGGCGAACTCCTTGGCGTAGCCGGCGTTCAGGTAGTCCCAGTCGATGCTGATCGGCGTCTCGCCCTTCTCGACGGTCGCCGGGGTGGACTCCACCGGGTTGAAGTTGCCGCTCGCCCTGAGCTTGTGGAAGAAGTCCAGGCCGGGCCGGATGTCGTCCAGCGAACCGCCGTTGGCGAGCGCCGCGGCGTAGACGCCGCCGAACGCGGAGCCGGACTTGGTCGGGTCGCCGTTGAGCGCCACCTGGCCCTTGTACTGCGGCTTCAGCAGGTCGGCGAACGTGGTCGGGCAGACCTTGACGGCCTTGGCGTCGCAGCCGATGGAGACGTAGCCGCCGTAGTCGTCGTAGCGCAGACCGCCCGGGTCCTTCTGGGCGGCCGGGATGTCGTCCCAGGCGGCGACCTTGTACGGGGCGAGGATGCCCTGCGAGGCGGCGTTGAGCGCGAAGGAGTTGCCGAGGTCCACGACGTCGGGGGCGCGGCGCTGGCCCTTGCGCGAGGTGATCGCGTTGATCTCGTCCTGGCTGGCGCCGTCGGGGTTCTCGTCCTGGACCTTGATGCCGTACTTCTTCTCGAACGCGGCGATGACCGCGCCGTAGTTGGCCCAGTCGGGCGGCAGGGCGATCGCGTTGAGGGTGCCTTCCTTCTTCGCCGCGGCGACCAGCGCGTCCATCCCGCCGAAGTCCGCGGCGGAGGTGGCGGTCGCCGCGTTCCCGCCGCCTCCGGCGGCGTCCGAGGCCGAGGTCTCGGAGCCGCAGGCGGCCAGGGCGAGGGCCGTGCAGGTGAGCCCGGCGGCCACGAGGGCGGCTCTGAAACGGTGGGCAGTCACGGGAATGTCCTCCAGGGGGAACGTGGCGAGCGGCGGAGATGTCCCCGGGCCGTCCACGGAGCACCAAAGTTGGCTGTACAACTTCGCTCAGTTCGCCAGACGCCGATGGCCGGAAGATGAACGGCCGGGCGCCCGCGGGGGGATGGGACGGGAATCTCGCCGTCCGCCGGTAGCCGGCCGGTCACCGGGCGGGACGGGTGGCGCGCGGCGGTCACGAAGCGGATAGGGTCCAGCGGGACTGGTGGTGCGCCACGGTGCCGAGCAGCCGCCGGTGCCGCGTCGCGCCGGTGTCGAGTGGCCAGGGCGACGTGCCGATGGCCGGGCCGATCGGGAGGGACCTTGCAGGACGGGCGTGCGGAGCCGGCCAAGGGCACGCTGTACCGCAAGGTCGCGGGCGATCTGCGCGACGCGATCGCCGCCGGCGAGTACGGCTCGGGCGGCCGGCTGCCCGCCGAGGCCACCCTGGCCGAGCGGTACGGGGTCTCCCGCGGCACCATCCGCCAGGCGCTGGCGTCGCTGCGCGCCGACGGCCTGGTGACCTCGCGCCGCGGCACCCGCCGGGTGGTGCTCGGCACCGCGCGCATGCAGAGCTTCGCCGAGCTGGTGAGCTTCACCAACTGGGCGCGCTCGCTCGGCGAGGAGCCCGGCGGACGGGTGGAGCGGGTCGAGCGGCGCCCCGCCGACGCCCGCGAGTGCGAGCAGTTGCGGATGGAGCCCGGCGGCGAGGTGGTCCTGGTGCTGCGGGTGCGCACCCTGTCGGGCCGGCCGGTCATGGTGGAGCGGTCGCTCTACCCGCTGTGGGTGGGGGAGTTGGTGGCGCGGATCCCGCCGGACGCGGTCTCGCACACCGAGCCGCTCCAGGAGCAGGGCGTGGTCTTCGCCGACGCCGACCACACCATCGACCTGACCTCGGCCGACGCCGACGACGCGCGGCTGCTCGGCTGCGAGCCGGGCGACGCGCTGCTGCGCGAGCGCCGCCGCTCCACCGACCCCTCCGGCGCGCCCCTCGAATGGTCCGAGGACCGCTACCTGCCCGGCACCGTCGCCTTCACCGTCCACAACTCCATCGCCGCCTCCGCCCTGACCCGCCGCCACCGCCGCGCCCCCTGACGCGGGGCACCTCCCGGCTCCTGCCGACCGCCGACCGCGTGGAGCGGCCGGGGAAACCGGTTGATCGGCCCACCCCCTTCGGATAGCAATGTCCCGTGATACGAGGTGAGAAGATCGGCCTGCGGGCACGGCTCGAAAGCGACGTCCCCGTCCTCCACGCCGAGTTGTACGACGACGTGGCCACCCGGTCGCGCGCCGACTCCCGCCCGTGGCGGCCCATTTCGCCGGGCTCGGATCACTCGCCCTTCGCCGTGGCCGGACCGTCCGACCAGGCGGCGTGCTTCTCCGTCGTCGAACTGGACTCGCAGGGCCTGGCCGGCGAGGCCCTGCTCTGGGGCATCGACACCCACAACCGGACGGCTCACCTCGGGATCGCGCTGCGCCCCGCGTTCCGCGGCCGCGGGCTCAGCGGGGACGTCCTGCACGTGCTGTGCGAGTACGGCTTCGCCGTACGGGGACTCCAGCGGCTGCAGATCGAGACCCTCACCGACAACGCGCCGATGCTCGCCGCGGCCACAAGGGCCGGGTTCACGCGGGAGGGCACCCTGCGGCACTCCGCGTGGGTCTACGGCGCCTTCGCGGACGAAGCCGTCCTCGGCCTCCTCGCGAGCGAGTGGGTCCGCCCGTAGGGCGCCCCGCCCAACGTCACTTCGGGCCGTCGCCGTCGCGGCGGATCGCGGCGGGCGCGCGGGCGAACGCGGTGGCGACGCGCGCCCGGTGGGTATCCGCTGGGGCGGAACCGGGCGGGCGCCCCGCTCGGCTGGAGCGGGGCGCCCGAGGGGCGGGGGAGTGGTGGTGCCTCAGACGGCGGTGGCGTACCTGGCGGGGTCGGCGTCGAAGACCGGGCCGCACCCCGCGCAGCAGAACCAGTAGCGGTTGCCGTCGTGGTCGCGGAACAGGCCCTGGGCCTCGGCGACGCTCTTGACGACGGTGCTGCCGGTCATCACGGGGCAGACGGCGGTGTCGTCGCCTGCGGCCGCCGCGGAAGGCGCAGCCGCTGCCTGGCCGCCGCCGCAGCAGCTGCCGGTGGGGAGGGCCTGGGGCCCGGTGTTCTCGGTGGTCACGAGGGATACCTGTCTTTCCGTGACGGGGTGGGCGATCGGGTCAGGCGGTCGTGGTGGCCGTGCTGGTGAAACCGCGCAGGCGCAGGCTGTTGCCGACGACGAAGACGCTGGAGAAGGCCATGGCGGCGCCGGCGAGCATCGGGTTGAGCAGGCCGAGTGCCGCGATCGGGAGGGCCGCGACGTTGTAGGCGAAGGCCCAGAACAGGTTCGACTTGATGGTGCCGAGCGTCCTGCGGGACAGGCGGATCGCGTCCACCGCGCCGAGCAGGTCGCCGCGGACCAGGGTGATGTCGGACGCCTCGATCGCGACGTCCGTGCCCGTTCCCATGGCCAGCCCCAGATCGGCCCTGGCCAGTGCGGGCGCGTCGTTGACGCCGTCGCCGACCATCGCGACCGTCCTGCCCTCGCCCTGCAGGCGGGCCACGACGTCCACCTTGTCCTCGGGCAGCACCTCGGCGAAGACCTGGTCGATCCCCACCTCGGCGGCGATCCGCCGGGCCACCGCGTCGTTGTCCCCGGTGAGCAGGACCGGCGTCAGCCCGATCCTCCTCAACCGGGCTATCGCCTCGGCACTGGTGGGCTTGACGGTGTCGGCGACCACCAGCACGCCCCGGGCGGCACCGTCCCAGGCGACGGCGACCGCGGTCCTGCCCTCGGCCTCGGCGCGGGCCTTGGCGGCCGCCGTCTCCGGGCTCAGGTACAGGGACCACTCGGCGAGCAGGGACTCGCGGCCGACGAGCACGGCGTGCCCCTCGACGACGCCGCGCACGCCCTTGCCCTCGATGTTCGCGAAGTCCTCCGCGGCCGGCGGTGCGCCGGTCTCCTGGGCGGCGGCCTTCGCGACGGCCTGGGCGACCGGGTGCTCGGAGGAGTCCTCCAGCGCGCCGGCCAGGCGGAGCAACTGCGCCCGGTCGGTGCCCGGTTCGGTGAAGACCTCGACCAGGGCCATCTTCCCGGTGGTGACCGTCCCGGTCTTGTCGAGCACGACCGTGTCGACCCTGCGCGTCGACTCCAGCACCTCCGGCCCCTTGATCAGCACGCCCATCCGGGCGCCGCGGCCCGTGCCCACCAGCAGGGCGGTCGGCGTGGCGAGCCCGAGCGCGCAGGGGCAGGCGACGACGAGCACCGCGACCGCCGCGGTGAACGCCGCGGCCACCGGGAACCCGGCCCCCAGCCACGCGCCCAGGGTGGCCACGGCGAGGGCGATGACGACCGGCACGAACACCGCGGAGATCCTGTCGGCCAGGCGCTGCACCTGGGCCTTGCCGGTCTGCGCGTCCTCCACGAGCCGGGCCATCTGCGCGAGCCGGGTGTCCGACCCGACACGGCCGGCGCGGACCACGAGACGGCCGCCGGCGTTGACCGTGGCGCCGGTGACCGGGTCGCCCTCGCCGACCTCGACCGGGACGGACTCGCCGGTCAGCATCGACGCGTCCACCGCGGAGGTGCCCGACACGACCACGCCGTCGGTCGCGATCTTCTCGCCCGGGCGGACGACGAACGCGTCGCCGACCCGCAGGTCCCGGATCGGGATCTTCGTCTCGACGCCGCCGCGCAGCACCGACACGTCCTTCGCGCCCAACTCCAGCAAGGCGCGCAGGGCCGCGCCGGCCTGCCGCTTCGAACGCTTCTCGAAGTACCGGCCGGCCAGGATGAACATCGTCACGCCCGAGGCGACCTCCAGGTAGATGGCGGAGGCCCCGTCGGTCGGCGCGAGCGTCAGCTCGAAGGGGTGTTTCATGCCCGGCGTGCCGGCGTCGCCGAGGAACAGCGCGTACAGCGACCACAGGAACGCCGCCGCCGTCCCCATGGAGATCAGCGTGTCCATCGTGGCGGTGCCGTGCCTGAGGTTCGTCCAGGCCGCCTTGTGGAACGGCAGCGCCGCCCACACGATCACCGGGGCCGCCAGAGTCAGCGACGCCCACTGCCAGTTGGTGAACTGCAGGGCCGGGACCATGGCCATCGCGATCACCGGCAGCGTCAGCACGACCGACACCGCCAGGCGGTCGCGCAGCGACCTCAGCTCCGGGTCGGCGTCGTCCGGGGACCCCGCCGCGCCGCCGTCCTGCTCCGCCGCCTCGGGCAGCGGGAGCGCGGCCGTGTAGCCGGTCCTGACCACCTCGGCGACCAGCAGTGCGGGGTCGTAGTCCGCGGGGACGCTCACCCTCGCCTTCTCGGTGGCGTAGTTGACGGTGGCGGTGACGCCGTCGAGCCTGTTCAGCTTCTTCTCGATCCGCATCGCGCAGGAGGCGCAGGTCATCCCGCCGATGGCCAACTCGATGCTCTGCCCGCTGCCGGCGGGCGCCGTGGTACTCATGCCGATCCTTCTCCCGACCCGTCAGGCAGCCGACCGTGCGGTCAGTGGCCGTGGGAGTCCGTGTCGTGGGTGGTGCCGGCCCCGCCCCGGGCCGCGTCGAGGACGAACGTGGCCGTGTGCACCTGACCGCCGACCTGGAAGTCCAGGTACAGCAGGTAGCGGCCCGCCGTGGGCGCCTGGGCCGCGAACGCGATCCGCGGGCCGCCCCTGTCGCCCGGCCCGGGCTCGGCGCCCTGCGGATGGACGTGCAGGTAGGCGAGGTCCCCCTGGCGCAGCGCGACCAGGTGGCCGTAGGCGCCCAGGTAGGGCTCAAGAGCGGTCACGGGCCTGCCGTCCCGGGTGACGGTGGCGGTCAGCTCGCCCGTCGTCCCGGCCGTCAGGCGCCCGGACAGCGCCACCGAGAATCCGTCGACCACACTGGTCGTGCGCACCGCCGGGGCGGCAGCCGGGGCGAGGTCGCCCGCGACGTCGACGCTGCTCGTCAGCGTCACGTTCGCGGCGTCCTTACCGGCAGCCGGCGTGAAGTCCGTGTACACGCGGTACGTGCCCGCCGCGTCCCACCGCCACGGCGCCGACCACGTGCCGGTGGCCCGGTCCAGGGTCGGGTGCACATGGCGGAAGTGCGTGCCGTCGGAGCGCACCACGATCAGGTGCAGGTCCTTGTCGTGCGACGCCGTGTAGTCGAGCAGCGGCCTGCCCGCCTCGTCATGGATCCGGAAGTCCAGGTCTCCCGGCTGACCGGTCGTCCCCGGCGCGCTCACGTCAGTCAGCAGGTAGCCGCCCGCGGACGCCGAGAGCCCCGCGGGGGCCGTCGAGGACTCCTCGTGAGCCATGGTGTGCCGGTCGTTCATGTCGGTCTTCCCCTCCCATCCGGTGACCACGCTCGGGGGGACCGCGACGGCCGCGATGCCGAAGGCACCGGCGAACGCGATCGCCAGCCCCGCCGCGTAGGCGGTCAGCCGTCCTGCCGCGTTCATCGGACCCGCACCGCCGCGTAGCCGGCCTCGTCGACCGCCGCGAGCACCCGCGCGTCGTCGACCGCTCCGGAGCCGGTGACGACGAGCCGGCCGGTCAGGGCGCTGACCTCGATGCCCTCGACCCCCGGCACCTGGCCGACCTCCTCGCGGACGGACATCTCGCAGTGGCCGCAGGTCATGCCCGTCACCTTGTACTCGATGCTGCTCGTCATGCCGCTCTCCTTCCCCGCCCGCCATATACCCCTAGGGGGTATCTGTTGTGTCTGCGACCATATACCCCTGAGGGGTATATGGCAAAGGTGGGTGGGTGCGAGCGCGGGACGGCCCTCGGGCGCCGGAATCCCGGTGGCTTCGGCCCGGCGGATCCACCACGCTGTGAGCGTGACGGTCTTCCACCTGGTGCAGCACGCGGAGAAGAGGCGGGAGCCCGGCGATCCGGGTCTGACCGGGAGGGGGCGGCGGCAGGCGGCCGCGACGGCCGAGTGGGCGTGGCAGGCCGGCGTGCGGGCGCTGTTCAGCAGCCCGTTGCGGCGCGCGCGGGAGACCGCGCAGCCGATCGCCTCCCGGACCGGGCTGCCGATCCGGGAGGACGCCCGGCTGCGCGAGCGGATGAACCGGGAAGGGGCCCAGCGCCTCGACCAGTTCCTGGCGGAGTGGGCAACCGCGGTGCGGGACCGGGACTTCGTCCCTTCCTCCGGTGACTCCTCCCGTGGCGCCGGGGAGCGGATGCGCGCCTGCCTGGCCGAACTGGCCGGAGAACCGGGCCCGGTTGCCGTCGTGACGCACGGCGGCGCCACGGTGGACCTGCTGCGCACCCTGCTCGGCGACCGGGCGGTACCGGCCGAACTCATGGAACAGGGCGTTCCGTCCTGCGCGATCACCACGCTGGATCAGCTGTCCGTGGTGGAGATCGCCTCGGTGGCGCATCTGGCGCCACCGTCACCGTTCACCGCGTAGCGCCGGCCGCACCGCCCGCGCCGGTCCATCGGCCGGTCGGGCGGAGGGCGTTGAGGGCGGCGCGGCGCGCGGGCGGCACGGGGCGGAGGTCGCTGAACCGGCCCCGGCCGCCTGCGGCGAGTCGCGGGAGTCGCGCTACGGACCTGCGCCGGGCCGGCCGCTCCGGCGCCGGACCGCGACGACGGCGACCGCGCCCGCGGCGACCAGGGCGGCGCCCGCGGCCGCGGTCGGCAGCACCTGCGAGGAGCCCGTGGCCGCCAGCGCTCCCCGGCTGCCGGACTGCGGGGAGGGATCGTTCGCACCGGCGCCGGGGGAGGGGGCGGGCGGTGTCGTCGCCGTGCCGCCGCCCGCCGGCATGGTCGCCGTCGCGGCCACGGACGGGGTCGGGGACGGGGTGCCGGTGGGAGTGCCGGTGGTCGCCGGCGGTGTGGTGGCCGGGGTGGTAGCCGTCGGGGCGGGCGTGGTCGTGGTCGTGGTCGGGTCGGGAGTGGGGGTCGTCCCGGTCGGGTCGGGGGTCGGGGTGGCACCGTCGCCGGGCAGGGTGATGGCCGAGGTGTCCAGGTCGCCGACGGCGAAGGTGTAGACGGCGGTGTCGCTGACGGTGCCGCCCTTGACCAGGTCGGCGGACCAGGTGAACTTCAGCCGGTAGACGCCGGGTCGGGTGAAGGCCCAGTTGGCGTGCTGGTGGGTGAAGGTCGGCACCGGGTAGGAGGCGGGCAAGCCGGCCCGCCCGTCGATGACCATCTCCGGTTCCCCGAACGGCGACCACTCCCACAGCACGACGTCACCCGGGCCGTCGACGCCCTCCAGCGTCAGCCTCATGTCACCGCGGACGTCGTCGGAGGTGAAGGACTGGGTGCTCCAGCCTGCCCAGATGACGTCGGGATCCTGGGTCTGCGGAATGGTGTGGATCGTCGTCCCCGGGGCGCCCAGGAAGAAGAACCCGGGTGTGTCGTCGGAGATCGTGACCGCACCCGCCTGCGTCAGGTGCAGGATGACCGACCCGGGGGTGCGCCACACGGGAGCGAGCGCCTCCCGGTCGTCCAGCAGCAGGGTGCGGAAGGCGCCGCCCACCATGCGGGGCGATATCGCGTCGACGTGGCCGACGTCGATGACCGTGCGTTCGCTGTGGACCGGGGCTTCGGCCGGCGCCTGCGCCGCGGCGGCGGTGGCGGCCGGTGCGCCGGATTCTGCCGTGGCCGCGGGCGCGGCGGCCAGTGAACCGAGAGTGATCAGAGCGACCGCCGACGCTGCCGCGATCAGGCGCGGCATGGGGCGGGAGGGCGCGATGTCGCCCATGGGGCTTCCTTCTGCCGGGGACGAGGGACGCCCGAGACGCTAGCGACTTTGAATGTCGTTTTCAATTAATTGACCCGCGACTGACGTCAACTGGCCGCCGAGGCATGGCATTTCGGGTGTACTGAACCTTTCGGACAGGTTGGCGCCGCGCCTTGCGTGATGAAAATGAAAATGGTTATCGTCTCGACCGGGGGTCCACCCGGGACCCCGGAAGGGAGTTACTGTGCGTCACACTTCTGTGCGCGTACTGGTAGGGGCGGCCGCGATGGCGGGTGTCCTGGCAGTCGCCGGACCGGCCCAGGCGGCGTGCCCGGTCGTGCTGGACCACGGGCACGTGGACGTGGTGGGCCTGGCGTACGAGGACAGCCGGCTGCAGATCGCGGTCCACGACGAGAGCGGGGCGGTCGAGGTCGAGCACGCCCCGGAGGACGTGGTGCTGCGCGCGCTGCCCGCCGCCAGGACCACCGTGCCCGGCGGCCCGGCGTACGCGTTCCTCGGCACCGCCGGGCAGCCGGTGTGGATCCTGCCGGAGGTCCAGAACCCCGACCTGCTGTGGGCCGGCTTCGGCGCCGAGGAACTCCAGCCGGGGATCTTCAAGGACGACGCGGTGGACGTGAAGTTCCTGTCGCTGTCCGGCCCGGGGCGGCTGGCGGTCTACACCGACGACGTCTTCGGCGACCCGGAGACGGTGCTGGTCGACAGCGGCGACGGCCTGCCCGACACCGTCGGCCTGCACGCCGGCGACCACACCCACGCCAACTGGGCGTTCTCCAAGCCCGGCACGTACACCCTGCAGGTCCAGGCCGGCGGCAGGCTCGCCGCCGACAACCGCCAGGTGACCTCACGCACCGTCACCTACACCTTCCAGGTCCAGAAGTGAGGAACTCCGCCATGCGCTCGCCCGCCCGCCTCCTCGGCCCCCTCGCCGTCTCCGCCGCCCTGCTGGCGGCCGTGGCGTCCCCCGCCCAGGCCGCGCCGATCACCCTGTCCAGCGGTCACGTCGACGTCCTGGACGTCGACTACTCCTCCGGCGCCCTCACGCTGGACCTGCTGGACTCCACGACGACCACCAGCGTGGACCGCGACCCCGCCGACGTGACGCTGGCCGTGCCGGTGGCCGCCAAGCACACCAACGTTCCCACCACGCCGGCCTGGTCGTTCCTCGGGACCGGCGGCACCGCCTGGATCCTGCCGCAGAGCCAGACCTCCGGCCTGCTGTGGGCCGGGTGGAACGCCACCGACGTGCCGGCCGGGGTGTTCCGCAACAACACCCTGACCTTCTCCCTGACCAGCGTGACGGGACCGGCCGGGTTCAGCGTCTACACCGCGTCGGGCAGCACCCCGACGGTGCTCTTCGACAGCGGCGACGGCCTGCCCGACACCCTGCCGGTGACCGCCGGCGTCCACACGCACGCCAACTGGGGCTTCGACGCCGCCGGCACCTACACGGTGACCTTCGAGGTCAGCGGCGTGCTGGCCGCCACCGGCCAGACCGTCAGCACCGGCCCCAAGACGTACACCTTCCAGGTCGCCGCGAGCTGACCCCTGCCCGTCCCCGCGAGAACCCGCCCCGGCCCCTTCCCCCTCCCGCGGGAGGGGCCGGGTGCGCCGGGTGCCCGCGGACCCCCACCCACCGACCCACGCAAGGAGCACCGGCAACGATGAAGAGCACGACGGGCATACGGCTGGCGGCGGCCGGATCGGCGGCCGTCCTGACCATGGCCGCCGGCGCCTCCGGAGCGACGGCCCTGCCGGGCACGCCGTCCGGCGCTCCGGACGGCTCCACCGCGGTGGCCCTCGACATGGCCTCCGGACAACTGGAGTTGACCCCGGCGCCGAGGCGCGGAGCCGGAACCGGCGCCGGAACCGGCGTGACCGCCGCATCCGGTGCGGACCCCGGCGGGATCGAGCAGGCCACGGTGCCCGACGACCCCGCGTACGCCTTCCTCGGCCGCCCGGGAGACCCGCTGTGGCTCGGCGGCGACGGCCATGAGGCCGGCTGGGACACCACCGGCGTCAGCGCCGACCAGGTGGCCCCCGGCGGCCTGCAGTGGTCGCTGACCGCCGCTCAGGGCCCCGGGCCGGTGATCGCCTACACCCCGGCCGCCGCGACGCCCGGCGCTCCCGAACCGGCCGGCCCGCAGGTCGTGTTCGACAGCGGCGACGGCCTGCCCGACACCGGAACCCTGCCCGTTGCGGCCAGCGGCCCGCTGGTGTGGGCCTTCCCCCGGCCCGGCGACTACCAGTTGACCCTCACCGCGTCGGCCCTGCTGCCCGGGGGCGGGACCAGCACGGCCACCCTGCACCGCACCGTCCGGGTCACCGGCACTGCCTCCACGACCTCGTCCCCCTCTTCGCCCTCTTCCCCCGTCTCCGGACCGGCCTCGCCACCGGCGACGGCCACCGCACCGCAACCCGTCCTTCCGGTACGGCTGCTGGCCGCCCGGACGCAGGACGCGCCCAGCACCCAGGCGGTGACCATCGGCGACGGGCACGTCGACGCCCTGGCCGGCCGGATCGTGGACGGCCGGCTGCGGCTGGTGTTCAAGGACAGCCGCACCCCGGACGCGATCGTGTGGCGGGAGCCGTCCTCGGTCGTGGTGCACGTCAACGACAAGGCCGTCGAACACGTCCCCGCAGGCGGCGCCTACTCCTTCCTGGGCACGCCCGGCAGCGCGTTCTGGCTCATCCCCCAGGTGCAGAAGCCCGGCGTGGTCTGGGCCGGGTGGAACACCGAGGCGCTGCGCGCCGCCGACCTCGAAGGCCCGGTCGGCCTCCAGCTGTCCGCGGTGTCCGGCCCCGGTGCGGTGACCGTCTGGGAGACCGCGGGCCTGGGCGGCGCGCAGGTGATCTACAACAGCCGCGACGGCCTGCCCGACACCCAGCGCGTCGACCTGGGCGTCCACGCGCACGCCAACTGGGGCTTCTCGGCTGCCGGTACCTACAAGCTCACCTTCCGCCTGCAGGGCACCCTGCGGTCCGGCGGGACCGCCACCGACACCCGCACCTACACCTTCACCGTCGGCGACCGCCCCGGCACCGGGGCGCCGACCACCCCGCCGCCGGCATCACCGACCGCGCCGGCCGGCTCCACCCCGTCCGGCGCCGGCGGGCCGGCGTCCCCGGGGCACGGCCCGGCTTCCGGCGGGAGCGGCAGCGCGGGACCGGGAGGCGGCCCGGCGCAGGGCAGCCTGGCCCGCACCGGAGCCGGCGGCACCGTGGCCGGCGCGGTCGCCGCCGCCGCGCTGACGGCCACCGGCGCCGTCGCGGTGTTCGCCACCAGGCGCCGGCGCCGCACCGGCACCTCCGACGCCTGAGCGCGCGGCTCGCGCCGTCCCCGTTCCGCCACCCATGTGACCCCGAGAACCGTGGAGTTGTCCCGATGCATCCGCCCAGCCGCCTGACGCGGGCCGTGGCAGCCGCCGCCGTGTGCGGCGCCCTGCTCGCCGCCTGCCATCCGCCCAGCCGTGGGGACGGCGACTCCTCCGGCACGGCGCTGAAAGTGGTGACCACCACCGAGATCCTGGCCGACCTCGTCAAGCAGGTCGGCCGGGACCGCGTCCAGGTCGCCTCCATCGTGCCGCCCGGCGGCGATCCCCACTCCTACGAGCCCACCCCGCGCGACGCGGCCGAAGTGGCCGACGCCGACGTGACGTTCACCAACCACCTGCTGCTCGAAGAGCACGCGCTGATCAAGACCATCGACGCCAACGCGCGCAAGGACACCCCCAACGTGTCGCTGGCCGAGGCGTCCGAGACCTACGGCGCGGACGTCATCCCGCTGGTGGAGAACGTCGGCCTGGACGTCCTGTGGCTGGGACTGCGGGTGCGCGGCGAGGGCACGGCGCGCGGCGCCACCCGCGCCTCGGACATCCAGCTGTCCGCCACCGCCGTCTCCGGTCCCGGCCGTCTCGTCGCGTACCTCACCGGGTCCCTGGGACAGCCGGTGGTCTACTTCGACTCCGGCGACGGCCTCGACGCCAAGGACACCACCGTCCTGCCGCCGGCCGCACACACCCACCTGAACTGGGCCTTCACCCGACCCGGCCGCTACCGGCTGACGTTGAAGGCGAGGCTGAAGAACCTCACAGGCCCGGCCCAGGACCTCGGGTCCGGGACGTTCACCTTCGCCGTCGGGGTCGACCCGCACACCGTCGCCGGACCGGGGGCGACCGTCCTGGACGACGGGCACACCGACCTGACCGTCAACCTCGACACCGGCCGCCTGTCCGCCTTCACCGACCTGCGCACCAACGGGCGGGCCCAGGAGGAGATCCCGCCGGGCGACATCGTCATCGACGTGCCGAACAAGGCCCTGGAGCACGTTCCCGGCGACAAGGCGTTCCGCTTCCTCGGCCCGCCGGGCGCCGCCGTCCACCAGCTGCCGCAGGCCGTGCTGGGCAAGCACGTCCACGGCGAGATCGACCCGCACCTGTGGCAGGACGCGGAGAACGCCAAGGCGTACGTCCAGCTCATCCGCGACACCCTCAAGAAGCAAGACCCCGCCGGTGCGGCCTCCTACGACCGCAACGCGCGGGCCTACGAGGGCCAACTGGACGACCTCGACGCCTACATGACGACGAGGATCACCGGCATTCCGCCCGGCCGACGCCAGCTGATCACCACCCACGACGCGTTCGGCTACCTGGCCAAGGCGTACGGGATGACCGTCGCCGGGTTCGTCGTGCCCAACCCATCCCAGGAACCCAGCGCCGACGACGTCCAGCGGCTGACCGCGACCATCCGCAACCTGCACGTGCCCGCGGTGTTCATGGAACCCAACCTCGCCCAGCGCGCCACGGTC
>WRCZ01000074.1 GCA_009783685.1 Actinomycetes bacterium | reverse complement strand
GGGGGGCCCCCGGGGGGGGGCGGTCCGCGGGGGGGTGGGGGGGGGGGGGTGCCCGGCTGCCGGGCGCAGGGGGGGGGCTGCCCGGGGCGCCGCGGGCGGGGGGGGGGGGGGGGACGGTTCCGGGTGGGCGTGGGGTGCGGGCGCCGCGGGGTGCGCGGTTCGCGGGGGCGCCGCAGGAACCCCGGGCCGGGGGGACGTCGGACGTGGTGCCGGTCGTGCCCGCGCCGCGGGGTGCGCGGTTTGCCGGGGTGGGTGCGGAGGCGCCGCGGCCGGCGGCGCCCGCGGAGGACCCGCGGTGGAGTGCGGAGGCCAGGGCCGTCGTCCAACGGCTGGCGCGGGTGAGGGCCGCGGGGGAGGGCGGCGGGGCGTACGTCCTGCTGTGCCGGGCCGCGGCCGGTCCGGCCGAACGACTGCCGTACCTCGTACGGGAGTTGGAGCGGGCCGGCTACGGCGCCGACGTGGCCACCCTGCTCTGGGAGGTGGCGGTGCTGCCCTCGGACGCGCTCGCGGGCGCCGCCCGCGCGCTGGCCGTCCACGGCCGCCACACCGAGTGCCGCACGCTGCTGCAGCAGGTGGTCCCCCGTCCGGCCGAGGACATCGCGGCGGTGGCCGCCGCCCTCCCCGACCCCGCCCGCACCGCACTCCTCGCCGCCCTCGTCCGCACCCGTCCCGCGGAGGCCGCCGCCGGTGTGGCCCGGCTGCGGCCCGGCCTCACCACGGCCCTCCTGACCGCCGCCGGCCACGTCTCCCCCTCCCGCCGCCACGACCTCACCGCCGCCTTCCGCCGCGCCGGCCTCCCCACCACCTGACCCGCGGGGGGCCGCGGTCCGCGACCTGCCGACATGCCGGTAGGCGTTCGGGCAGCGGCGCCTCGGCCCGTTCCGCCGCCGGACGGACCGGCTTCAGGAAGGGGCCCGCAGGTCAGCGCGGGTTGACGCGGACCGCGGGCGGGGGGCCGCCGAATGGGTCGGGCAGGTGGGAAACCGAAACGTCTTCGGGTGGTAACGGCCGCACTCTTGTCAGAGTGGGACCGGCGCTTCTACGTTCGTCCCCACGACAGGGGTCTACGTGCGTAGAACCGGACCCGACGTGCTGCCGCGTCAGAGGAGCTGCTCATGAGCAATGTCGTGCGTGCCGCGCTCGTTCAGGCCACCTGGACCGGCGACACCGAGTCGATGATCGCCAAGCACGAGGAACACGCCCGCGCGGCGGCCGCGCAGGGCGCCAAGGTGATCGGCTTCCAGGAGGTGTTCAACGCCCCCTACTTCTGCCAGGTGCAGGAGGCCGAGCACTACAAGTGGGCCGAGCCGGTGCCCGACGGGCCGACCGTCCGGCGGATGCAGGACCTGGCCCGGGAGACGGGCATGGTCATCGTCGTGCCGGTCTTCGAGATCGAGCAGTCCGGCTTCTACTACAACACCGCCGCCGTGATCGACGCCGACGGCTCCTACCTCGGCAAGTACCGCAAGCACCACATCCCGCAGGTCAAGGGCTTCTGGGAGAAGTACTACTTCAAGCCCGGCAACCTGGGCTGGCCGGTGTTCGACACCGCGGTCGGCCGGATCGGCGTCTACATCTGCTACGACCGCCACTTCCCGGAGGGCTGGCGCGCGCTGGGCCTGGCCGGCGCCCAGCTCGTCTACAACCCCTCGGCCACCAGCCGCGGTCTGTCCGCCTACCTGTGGCAGCTGGAGCAGCCCGCCGCCGCCGTCGCCAACGAGTACTTCATCGCCGCGATCAACCGCGTCGGCCAGGAGCCGTACGGCGACAACGACTTCTACGGCACCAGCTACTTCGTCGACCCGCGCGGGCAGTTCGTCGACGGCACGGCCTCCGACACCAAGGAGGAACTCCTGGTGCGCGACCTGGACTTCGGCCTCATCGAGGAGGTCCGGCAGACCTGGGCGTTCTACCGGGACCGCAGGCCGGACGCCTACGGCGACCTGACGGAGGCCTGAGCCGATGGCCACCGAGACCGAGGGCGCCCACGCCACCCTGCACGCCCGCCACCGCGCCGTGCTGCCGGACTGGCTGGCCACCTACTACGCCCGCCCGATCGAGCTGACGCACGGCGAGGGCCGCTACGTCTGGGACGCGGAGGGCACCCGCTACCTGGACTTCTTCGGCGGCATCCTCACCACGATGACCGCGCACGCGCTGCCCGAGGTGACCGCCGCGATCACCGCGCAGGCCGGACGGATCCTGCACACCTCGACGCTGTACCTCAGCCGGCAGGCGGTGGACCTGGCCGAGCGCGTCGCCCGGCTGTCCGGGATCCCCGACGCGCGGGTGTTCTTCACCACCTCCGGCACCGAGGCCAACGACACCGCCCTGCTGCTGGCCACCACCTACCGCCGCTCCAACCAGGTGCTGGCGCTGCGCAACAGCTACCACGGCCGGTCCTTCTCGGCGATCGGCATCACCGGCAACTCGTCCTGGTCGCCGACCAGCCTGTCGCCGCTGCAGACGCTGTACGTGCACGGCGGGGTGCGCACCCGCGGGCCCTACGCGCACCTCACCGACGCCGAGTTCACCGCCGCGTGCGTCGAGGACCTCCAGGACGTGCTCGGCCAGGCGGGCGGCACGGTCGCCGCGCTCATCGCCGAACCGATCCAGGGCGTGGGCGGCTTCACCTCCGGCCCGGACGGGCTGCTCGCCGCGTTCAAGCAGGTGCTCGACCGGCACGGCATCCTGTGGATCACCGACGAGGTGCAGACCGGCTGGGGCCGTACCGGCGAGCACTTCTGGGGCTGGCAGGCGCACGCGCAGGCCGGGCCGCCCGACATCCTGACCTTCGCCAAGGGCATCGGCAACGGCCTGTCCATGGGCGGCGTGGTGGCCCGCGCCGAGGTGATGAACTGCCTGACCGCCAACTCCATCTCCACCTTCGGCGGCAGCCCGATCACCACCGCGGGGGCGCTGGCCAACCTCGCCTACCTGGTCGACCACGACCTCCAGGGCAACGCCCGGCGGGTCGGCGGGATGCTGCGGTCCCGGCTGGAGTCGATCGCCGCCGGCCTGGACATCGTGCGCGAGGTGCGCGGCCGCGGCCTGATGCTCGGCGTGGAACTCGTCGAACCCGGCACCGACACCCCGTCGGCGACCGCCGCGAGCCTGGTGCTGGAGGCCGCCCGCGAGCACGGCCTGCTGATCGGCAAGGGCGGCCGGGCCGGCAACGCGCTGCGCATCGCGCCGCCGCTGTCGCTGACCGTCGCCGAGGCGGAAGAGGGCGCCGAGGCGCTCGAAGCCGCCCTGAAACACGCCCAGTCCACGTTGGAAGGAGGGACCGCCGTATGAGCAGCCCCCGCACCGTCATCCGCGGCGGCCTGGTCGTCACGGCCTCCGACGAGGTGCACGCCGACGTCCTGATCGAGGACGGCCGGATCGCCGCGGTCGCCGCCTCCGAGTCGTCGGCCGCCAGGAGCTGGACGGACGCCCAGGAGCTGGACGCCACCGGCAAGTACGTCATCCCGGGCGGCGTCGACGGCCACACCCACATGGAGATGCCGTTCGGCGGCACGTTCGCCTCCGACACCTTCGAGACCGGCACCCGCGCCGCGGCCTGGGGCGGCACCACCACCATCGTGGACTTCTCGGTGCAGACCGTCGGCCAGTCGCTGCGCGCGGGGCTGGACGCCTGGCACGCCAAGGCCGACGGGCAGTGCGCCATCGACTACGGCTTCCACATGATCGTCTCCGACGTCACCGAGCCGGTGCTCAAGGAGATGGACGTGCTGGTCGAGGAGGGCGTGACCAGCTTCAAGCAGTTCATGGCCTACCCGGGCGTCTTCTACAGCGACGACGGCAAGATCCTGCGGGCCATGCAGCGCGCCGCCGGCAACGGCGGGCTGATCATGATGCACGCCGAGAACGGCATCGCCATCGACGTGCTGGTGCAGCAGGCGCTGGCCGCGGGGAAGACCGACCCGCGCTACCACGGCGAGGTGCGGCACGCCCTGCTGGAGGCCGAGGCCACGCACCGCGCGATCCAGCTCGCGCGGGTCGCCGGCGCGCCGCTGTACGTGGTGCACGTCTCCGCCGAGCAGGCGGTCGCCGAGATCGCCCAGGCCCGCGACATGGACCTGCCGGTGTTCGGCGAGACCTGCCCGCAGTACCTGTTCCTGTCCACCGACAACCTCGCGGAACCGGACTTCGAGGGCGCCAAGTACGTGTGCAGCACGCCGCTGCGGCCGCGCGAGCACCAGGCCGCGCTGTGGAAGGCGCTGCGCACCAACGACCTCCAGGTGGTGTCCACCGACCACTGCCCGTTCTGCTTCGCCGGGCAGAAGGAGATGGGCCGCGGCGACTTCTCCAAGATCCCCAACGGGATGCCCGGGGTGGAGAACCGGATGGACCTGCTCCACCAGGCCGTGGTCGAGGGGCACATCAGCCGCCGCCGCTGGATCGAGATCGCCTGTGCCGCCCCCGCCCGGATGTTCGGCCTGTACCCGCGCAAGGGCACGCTGGCGCCCGGCGCGGACGCGGACGTGGTGATCTACGACCCGCACGCCGAGCAGGTGGTCTCCGCGCAGACCCACCACATGAACGTCGACTACAGCGCCTACGAGGGCAAGCGGCTCACCGGCCGGGTGGAGACGGTGCTCTCGCGCGGCGTCACCGTGATCGACCGGGGGACCTACACCGGCCACGCCGGGCACGGCCAGTACATCCCGCGCGGACTGACCAGCTACCTCGCCTAAGGACCTGAAGGAGCGGTGCCATGGATTTCGGCCTCGTGCTGCAGACCGATCCGCCCGCCTCGGACGTCGTCGCCCTGATGCAGCGCGCCGAGCGCAACGGCTTCACCCACGGCTGGACCTTCGACTCCGCCGTGCTGTGGCAGGAACCCTTCGTGATCTACAGCAGGATCCTCGACAGCACCGAACGGCTCACCGTGGGCACGATGGTGACCAACCCCGGCACCCGTACCTGGGAGGTGACCGCCTCCACCTTCGCCACGCTCAACTCCATGTACGGCAACCGCACGGTGTGCGGCATCGGCCGCGGTGACTCGGCGATGCGGGTGGCCGGCCGCAAGCCCAACTCGCTGGCCAGGCTGGGCGAGGCGATCGAGGTGATCCGCGACCTCGCCGAGGGGCGGGAGGCCGTCGTGGACGGGACGCCGCTGCGGCTGCCGTGGGTGGAGGACGGCCGGCTGCCGGTGTGGATGGCGGCCTACGGGCCCAAGGCGCTGGCCCTGGCGGGGGAGAAGGCCGACGGCTTCATCCTCCAGCTCGCCGACGTCTACCTCACCGAGTGGATGGTCAAGGCGGTCCGCGAGGCCGCCGAGAAGGCCGGCCGCGATCCGGCCGCGGTGACCGTGTGCGTCGCCGCGCCCGCCTACGTCACCGCCGACGACTCGCCCGAGGCCCTGGCCCACGCGCGGGAGCAGTGCCGCTGGTTCGGCGGCATGGTCGGCAACCACGTCGCCGACCTGGTCGGCCGCTACGGCGCGCACTCCTCCCTGGTCCCCGAGGAGCTGACCGCCTACATCGCGCAGCGGCAGGGGTACGACTACTCCCACCACGGACGGGCCGGCAACCCCGACACCGCCTTCGTGCCCGACGAGATCGTCGACCGCTTCTGCCTGATCGGACCCCCCGAGGCGCACCTCGCCAAGCTGTCGGAGCTGCGCGACCTGGGCGTCGACCAGTTCGCGGTCTACGACATGCACGACGCCCGGGAGTCCACCGTCGACGCCTACGGAGAACACATCATCCCCGCTCTGAGATGACCGATTCGAGGTGAGTCCATGGCCATAGCCGCAGGGGCGGGCGACCGCGTCGACCTCCCCGCCGACGCGGGCCCGCCGTCCGGGCCCTACGCCAACCCCGACCTGCTGCCCGTCCCCCTCGCCCGCCGCACCTGGACCACGTACAACTTCACCGCCCTGTGGGTCGGCATGGCCCACAACATCCCCTCCTGGACGCTCGCCTCCGGCCTGGTCGCGCTCGGCATGGACTGGAAGCAGGCGGTCCTGACCATCGCGCTGGCCAACCTGATCGTGCTCGTCCCGATGCTGCTCACCGGGCACGCCGGGCCCAAGTACGGCATCCCCTTCCCGGTCCTGGCCCGGGCCTCGTTCGGGCTGCGCGGCGCCAACCTGCCCGCGCTGGTACGCGCGGCCGTCGCCTGCTGCTGGTTCGGCATCCAGACCTGGATCGGCGGCCAGGGCATCTTCGTCCTGCTCGACCGGGTGTTCCCCGGCGACTGGGCCGCCGCACGGCACATCGGCGGCTACCCGTGGCCGCTGTGGCTGTGCTTCGTGCTGTTCTGGGCCCTCGAACTCGCCATCATCGCCCGCGGGATGGACACGCTGCGCCGGTTCGAGAACTGGGCCGCGCCGTTCGTCCTGGTCGGCGCGGTGGTGCTGCTGATCTGGATATCGGTGAAGGCCGGCGGCCTGGGGCCGCTGCTCGACCAGCCCTCGCGACTCGGCTGGGGCAACCACTTCTGGAAGGTGTTCTTCCCCGCCCTGATGGGCATGATCGGCTTCTGGTCCACGCTGTCCCTCAACATCCCCGACTTCACCCGCTTCGGCGCCGGCCAACGCGCCCAGGCCTGGGGGCAGTCGCTGGGCCTGCCGACCACCATGACCGCCTTCGCGCTGCTCTCGGTCCTGGTCACCTCCGGCGCGCAGGCGGTGTACGGCGCGAAGGACGCGACCTTGTGGGACCCGGTCGCGCTGACCGCCAAGAGCGGCAGCACCATCGGCCTGCTGTACGCGCTGCTGACCGTGCTGATCGCCACGATCTCCGTCAACATCGCGGCCAACGTGGTCTCCCCGGCCTACGACCTGTCGCACCTCGCGCCGAAGGTCGTCAACTTCCGCACCGGGGCGCTGATCACCGGGGCGGTCGGCGTGCTGCTGTTCCCCTGGAAGCTGATCTCCACGCCCGAGTTCTACATCTACACCTGGCTCGGGGTGGTCGGCGGCGTGCTCGGCACGGTCGCCGGGGTGCTCATCGCCGACTACTGGATCATCCGCCGCACCGAACTGGTGCTGCGGGAGCTGTACGACCCGGCCGGCCGCTACTGGTACCACCGCGGCTGGAACTGGCGGGCGGTGGCCGCGTTCCTGGTCGGCGGCCTGCTGGCGGTCGGCGGCTCCTACTCCGCGCCGGGGTCGGGGCCGTTCCCCCGGCACGGGCTCGTCCCGTTCCTCAAACCCCTGGCCGACTACGGCTGGGCGGTCGGGCTGGGCTCGTCGCTGGTGCTGTACGTGGTGCTGATGCGGCTCACGCGACCGCATGATGCGCGGGTCTGATTGGATGGGTGTATGGGCAACGAGGTCGGTGCGGTCAGGGGGGCGGCCACGGACACGGAGGGCGTCGCGGACGAGCTGCTCGCCGCGGTGGAGTCCGCGGTCCGGCAGGTGGTCGCGGCCGAGGTCGTCCCCCGCTGGCGGACGCTGGCCGACGGCGACATAGCCGTCAAGACCGGCCCCCACGACCTGGTCACCACGGCCGACCGGCGCGCCGAGCAGCGCCTCACCGAGCAGCTCACCGCGCTCCTCCCCGGCTCCGTCGTCGTGGGGGAGGAGGCGGTGAGCGACGACCCCGATGTGCTGGGCCTGCTGCGCGGCGACGATCCGGTGTGGGTCGTCGACCCGGTCGACGGCACCGCGGCGTTCGTCCGCGGCGAGGAGGGGTTCGCCACCCTGGTCGCCCTGGTGCACCGCGGCGAGCCGCTCGCCTCCTGGACCTACGCGCCGATGCGCGGCCTGTTCGCCACCGCGCGGCGCGGCCGCGGCGCCCACCTCGGCGGCGCCCGGCTGCACACCCGCCGCGGCCGCCCCGACGACGGGCCGCTGCGGCTGTGGACGTCGAATCCGGTGTACCGCACCGGCGCCGAGCGGACCGCGCTGGACCGGCTGGCGGCCGCCGGCGCCGTCTGCACACCCTGCGGCTGCGCCGGCCTGGCCTATCTCGACGTGGCGCGCGGCGTGAAGGACGGCGTCGCCTTCTTCTGGGAGGCGCCCTGGGACCATGCGGCCGGGCTGCTGCTGGCCGCGGAGGCGGGCGGGGCCAGCCTGACCGCGGGCGGGGAGCCGTTCGGCATCGCGGGCGGCAACACCCTGCCGTTCACGGTGGCCCGCGACGCGGCGACCGCCCGGCGCGTGATCGGCCTGCTGGGCGGTGCGCGGTGAGCCGGGCGGTGGTGGCCGACGCGGTCGTGGTGGGCGCCGGTCCCAACGGGCTGACCGCGGCCGCCGAACTCGCCCGCGCCGGACTGTCGGTACAGGTGTACGAGGCGGCGGACACCGTCGGCGGCGGGGCGCGCACCGAGGAGCTGACGCTGCCCGGTTTCCGGCACGACCCGTGCTCGGCGGTCCATCCGTTCGGCATCGGTTCGCCGGCGTTCCAGGCGCTGCCGCTGGCCCGGCACGGCGTGGAGTGGCTGCAGCCGGAACTGCCCATGGCGCACCCGTTTCCGGACGGCACGGCCGCGGTGCTGGGCCGCACGGTGGGGGAGACGGCCGCCTCGCTCGGCCCGCGCGACGCCGGGACGTACCGGCGGCTGATGGACCCCTACACCGGCCACTGGAACGCGGTGGCCGCCGACTTCTTCCGCCCGCCGTGGGCCGGGCTGCCGCGCGACCCGTACCGCTTCGTGCGGTTCGGGATCACCGGGACGCCGCCGGTGGCGGTGCTCGCCCAGCGGTTCCGCGGGCCGAAGGCGCGCGCCCTGCTCGCCGGGCTCTCCGGGCACGCGATCTGCCGGCTGCGGGAGCCGTTCACCGGCGCCATGGCCATGATGTTCGCGCTGGCGGCGCACGAGCGCGGCTGGCCGGTGGCCCGCGGCGGCTCCCAGTCGATCTCCGACGCCCTGGCCGGCTATCTGACCGAGCTGGGCGGGGTGATCCACACCGGGGTGACGGTCCGCAAGCTGGACGAGCTGCCGCCGGCCCGCGCCTACCTCTTCGACACCTCGCCGACCGCGCTGGCCAGGATCGCCTCGCTCGGCGACAGCTTCCGCGGCTACCGGTACGGGCCCTCGGTGTTCAAGGTGGACTACGCGCTCGACGGCCCGGTGCCGTGGACCTCGCCGGACGCCCGCAGGGCCGGGACCATCCACGTCGGGCCGACGTACACGGAGATCGGCGACGCGCTGAACAGAGCGGTCACCGGGCGGCCTCCGCAGACCCCGTTCCTGATCACCTCGCAGCCGACCGTCGTCGACCCCTCGCGGGCGCCCGAGGGCAAGCACGTGTTCTGGGCGTACGCGCACGTCCCGCACGGCTGGCACGGTGACGCGACCGACGCGATGGAGCGGCAGATCGAGCGGTTCGCCCCCGGGTTCCGCGACCTGGTGCTGGCCCGCGCGGTCACCGGGCCGGCGGGCCTGGCCGCCCGCAACGCCAACTACGTGGGCGGGGACATCGCGTGCGGGGCGTTCTCCGGGCTGCAGAGCGTGCTGCGGCCGCGGCTGGCCGCGATCCCGTACGCCACCCGTCGCCCCGGGGTCTTCCTGTGCTCCTCCGCGACCCCGCCCGGGCCCGGCGTGCACGGCATGAGCGGGCACAACGCGGCGCTGGCGGTGCTGCGCCACCTGCGTCGCACCGCGGCCGCCCGCTGACGCCCGCCCGGTCGCGGTCTGCGTCCGGACGGGTGCCCGCGGGCTCCCGCGCCCGTGCGTCGGGCGGGACGTCCTTGTCACGGCGGTCCGCCGAACCTATCCTTACCCCCCAGTAAACTTACTCTGGAGTAAGGAAGAGGGTGCCGCGATGGCCGCGCTCGACGATCTCGACCTGGACGCGCTGGACTTCGGCTCGGTGGAGCCGGAGGAGTTCGCCCGGCTGGTGAAGGGGCTGAGCGCGCCGCGCCTCGCCGCGCTGATGGACGGCCCGCAGCGGCGCCGGGTGCTCGACGAGGTCTTCGGCCGGATGCACACCCGCTTCCGCCCCTCGGCGGCCGGCGACCGGGACGCGCTGATCCGCTGGAAGATCACCGGCGCGGCCGGCGACGGGGACGTCTACGAGACGCACATCGCCGAGGGCGCCTGCACGGTGACCGCCGAGCGCACCGAGCGCACCCCGCAGCTCAGCCTGACCATGGCGGCGCCGGAGTTCCTCAAGCTGGTGTCCGGCAACGCCTCCGGTCCCACGCTGTTCTTCACCCGCAAGCTCAAGCTCAAGGGCGACATCAAGCTGGCCGGCTTCCTCACCCACTACTTCGACATCCCGCGCGCCTGACCCGGGCGGCGGCGCGCAGGGGTTGACGCGATCACGGTCGGGTTGCATCCTTCCATCATTCGGTAAGCCACTACCGACTGGTGGAAAACGACTCTGTCGCCCACGCCTGGAGAGCCGCCGTGCGAGACCATGAGTGACGCGCCGATCGACCTGCTCGCGGGCCGGCTGCGCGACCGCATCGGCGCCGACCGCGTCCTCACCGACCCCGCCCAACTGCGCACCTACGCCTGCGACGGCCTGGCCACGGTCCGCGTGCAGCCGGCCGTCGTCGTGCTCGCCGGGACGCGGGACGACGTGACCGCCGCGGTCCGGCTGTGCGCCGAGGCCGGGGTGCCGTTCGTCGCCCGCGGCTCCGGCACCGGGCTGTCCGGCGGGGCAGTGCCGGTCGCCGACGGGGTGCTGGTCGTGCTCTCCCGGCTGCGGCAGATCCTGGACGTCGACCCGGACAACGCGCGGGTCGAGGTGGAACCCGGCGTCGTCAACCTCTGGGTCACCCGCGAGGCCGCGCCGCACGGGCAGGCGTACGCCCCCGACCCGTCGTCCCAGCAGGTCTGCTCGATCGGCGGCAACGTCGCCGAGAACGCCGGCGGCGCGCACTGCCTGAAGTACGGGTTCACCGTCAACCACGTCACCGGCGCCGAAGTCGTCCTGCCCGACGGCGAGGTGGTGCACCTGGGCGGCACCGCACCCGAGCACCCCGGGTTCGACCTGCTCGGCGCCTTCGTCGGCAGCGAGGGCACGCTCGGCGTCGCCACCCGCCTCACCCTGCGCACCGTGCCCGCGCCCGAGACCGTCCGCACCCTGCTGCTCGGCTACCGGACCGTCGAGGACGCCGCCGGCACCGTCAGCGACATCATCGCCGCCGGCATCGTGCCCGCCGCCGTCGAGATGATGGACGCCCTGGCCATCGAGGCGGCCGAGGCCGCCGTGCGCTGCGGCTACCCCGAGGGCGCCGCCGCCGTCCTGGTCGTCGAACTCGACGGGCCCGGCGCCGAGGTCGAGGAGCAGTTCGCGCAGGTGCTGGAACTGGCCGGCGCCCGGGGCGCGTTCGAGACCCGCGTCGCGCAGGACGCGGCCGAGCGCGACCTGATCTGGAAGGGCCGCAAGTCCGCGTTCGCCGCCGTCGGCCGGATCAGCCCCGCCTACTACGTCCAGGACGGCGTGATCCCGCGCACCCGGCTCCCGGAGATCCTCGCCGAGATCGGCCGGCTCGCCGACGACGCCGGCATCCGCGTCGCCAACGTCTTCCACGCCGGCGACGGCAACCTGCATCCGCTGATCCTCTTCGACGACACCGTCCCCGGCGCCGCGGAGGCCGCCGAGGACCTGGGCTTCGCGATCCTCGACCTGTGCGTGGACGCGGGCGGATCCATCACCGGCGAGCACGGCGTGGGGGTGGAGAAGAAGGCCAAGATGTCCCGCCAGTTCACCGCGGACGACCTCGACACCATGCACCGGCTGCGCTGCGCCTTCGACCCCGCAGGACTCGCCAACCCCGGCAAGCTGTTCCCCACCCCGCGGCTGTGCGGCGAGCGCCCCGGCGTGCGCACCGCCGCGGACCCCGCCCGCGATCCCGCGCTCGGCGAGGTGTTCTGAGATGGCCCCACCCGTGATCGATCCCTCCGCGTCCGATCCGTCGCCGCGCCCTGCGCCCGATCCGTACCGGCCGGACGCCGAGCAGGCGCACCCGTCCGACGCCGCCGAGACCGCCGACATCCTGCGCGGCACCCGCGGCACCGTCGTGCCGGTCGGCGCGGGCACCAAGACCGGCTGGGCCGCCCCGCCCACCTCCTGCGACCTGGTGCTGCACACCGGCGGCCTGGCCAGGATCACCGAGTACCTGCCGGGCGACCTCGTGGTGGTCGCCGAAGCCGGGGTGCCGCTTGCCGCACTGCAGCAACGCCTCGCCGAACACGGCCAGATGCTCGCCCTCGATCCGCCGGAGGAGGGCGCCACCCTCGGCGGGATCGTCAGCGCCAACGCCTCGGGCCCGCGCCGGCTGCGCTACGGCACCGTCCGCGACCTGCTCATCGGCGTCACCGTCGTCCTCGCCGACGGGACCGTCGCCCGCGCCGGCGGCAAGGTCGTCAAGAACGTCGCCGGCTACGACCTCGGCAAGCTCTACACCGGGGCGCACGGTGCCCTGGGCGTCGTGGTGTCCACCACCTGGCGGCTGCACCCGCTGCCGCCCGCCCGCGCCACCGTCACCGTGCCCGTCGCGGACAGCGCGCAGGCCGGCCGCTGCGCCGTCCGGCTCGCCCGCTCCCCGCTCACGCCCACCGCGGCCGAACTGCGCTGGGACGGCGCCGGATCGGGCGGCGCACTCGTGGTGCTGTTCGAGAGCACGGCCGCGTCCGTGCGCGCCCAGGCACGCGAGGCCGTCGCGCTGCTCGGCGCCGGGACGACCGGCGACGACATCCCCGCGTGGTTCGGCCGCCGCCCCCGGGGCGACCTCGTGCTGCGCCTGGCCTACGCGCCGGCCGCACTGCCGCAGGTGCTCGACGCCCTCGACGGCCTCGGCACACCCGACGACGCGGCGGGCAGTGTGCGCATCACCGCCTCCGCGTGCACCGGCGTCGCGTACGCAGCCGTCCCGCCAGGCGCCGACCTCGCCGCCCTGCGCGCCGCGCTCGCCCCGTACGACGGGTCGGCGGTGATCGTCGGCGGCTCCCCGGCCGGCACCGCGCAGGCGGCCGGCGCCGGCCGCACCGCCGCCGAGCACTGGGGCCCGCCCGGCGACGCGTTCGCCCTGATGACCCGTGTCAAGGACCGGTTCGACCCCGGGCGGCGACTGTCGCCCGGCAGGCTGCTGGGAGGTCTGTGATGCCCGCCGCCACCCCCGACCCCGTGCCCGTGCACGGGTCCGGCGACCCCACGCCCGCTCCCGACACACCCGTCCCGCCCTGCGGCGCACGCGTCACCCCGTACGGAGGTCCGGTGGCACCCGGGGCCGACCGGGCCACCGTGGGCCTCGGGATGCCCGGCTTCGGGATGCCGGACGGGCCGGTGTTCGACGGGCAGCGGCCGCCGGACGCCGCGCTGGCCGGCGACTGCGTCCACTGCGGGTTCTGCCTGCCCACCTGCCCCACCTACGTGCTGTGGGGCGAGGAGATGGACAGCCCCCGCGGGCGGATCGACCTCATCAAGTCCGGACTTCAGGGCGAGGCGTTCGACGCGGGCAGCGTCCGCCATCTCGACCAGTGCCTGGGCTGCATGGCATGCGTGACCGCCTGCCCGTCAGGGGTGCAGTACGACAAGCTCATCGGCGCCACCCGCGCCCAGCTGGAACGGCACGTCACCCGGCCCCGCGCCGCGCGGCTGCAACGGGCCGCCGTCCACGGCCTGTTCCCCTACCCGCGCCGGCTGAAGGTGGTGCGCGCCCTGCTGCGCGCCTACCAGGCCGGGCGGCTCGGCAACCTGCTGGCCCGCGCCGGGATCCTGCGCCGGCTGCCCGCCTCCCTGCAAGCCATGGAGGCGCTCGCCCCCAAGCTCGGCCCGGCCCCCCGGCTGCCCGCCCGCACCCCCGCGGCCGGCACCCGGCGCCGGACCGTCGCGCTGCTCACCGGCTGCGTCCAGGGCGCCTTCTTCCCCGACGTCAACGCCGCGACCGTACGGGTTTTGGCCGCCGAGGGCTGCGACGTCGTCGTGCCCCGCGGGCAGGGCTGCTGCGGGGCCCTGTCCGCCCACGCCGGACGGGAGGGCGAGGCCCTGGACTTCGCGCGGCGGATCATCGAGGCGTTCGAGGCCGTGCGGGCCGACGCCATCGTGGTCAACGCCGCCGGCTGCGGCTCGCACCTGAAGGAGTACGCCCACCTGCTCCGGGACGAGCCCGGCGACTGGGGCGAGCGGGCCGCGGCACTGGCCGCGCGCGTGCGGGACGTCACCGAACTCCTCGACGAGATCGGGCCGGTGGCCCCCCGGCACCCGCTGCCGATCACCGTCGCGTACCAGGACGCGTGCCACCTCGCCCACGCCCAGGGCGTCCGCGCCCAGCCGCGCGGCCTGCTCGCCGCGATCCCCGGACTGACCCTGCGCCAGCCGGCCGAGCCCGAGTTGTGCTGCGGCAGCGCCGGCACCTACAACCTGCTGCACCCCGAACCCGCGGCCGAACTCGGCGCTCGCAAGGCCCGAGCCGTACTCGCCACCGGGGCCCAGGCGATGGTCACGGCCAACCCCGGCTGCTGGATGCAGGTCGGCACCGCGCTGGCCCGCATGGGCCGCCGCATGCCGGTCGCCCACACCGTCCAGGTGCTCGACGCCTCGATCCGCGGCGTGCCCGCCGACCAACTCCTGGCCGACGCCCTCGACGGCCCCGGCACCACCATCACCCGCACCGCGGGCCCCTGAGGCCGCGACCGGCCCGGCCTGTCACCCCCAACTCCCCCCGCAGCCGGGGACCGGCCCGAGGGGACGGTACGGGAGTGTCCCCGCAGGAACTGTGCATCCCCCCCGGCCCACTTGAAGGAACAACCCGCACGCACAGTTCCGAGGAGATACTCCCGTGGCGGCCCCGCCCCCACCCACCGAACCCGCACCGCCAGGGGCGCGAGGAACTGCGCGACCAGCCGAGACGCCGCGGCGCACGGCAATGGCCCCCGGGGGGCACCCCGGAACCCGCAAGGGCGCGAGGAACTGCGCCACCAACCACGACGGCGACGCACCCGGCAACAGCGACCAGGAGCCACCCCCGGAACCCG